>JBJTWP010000022.1:0-13265 GCA_046081805.1 Cyanobacteriota bacterium | reverse complement strand
TCAGCTTCGAGCTGGGACTGCGCTTCTTCAGCGACCACCTGGCGGGGGACGTCTACTTCCGCACCCAGCGCCCCGGCCACAACCTCGACCGGGCCCGCGTGCAGTTCAAACTCACCGAAAGCATCGAGGCTCAGGAGCCGGACATTCGCGCCATCGTGGAGGGGCTGCGATGAGCCACCAGCCGATCGCACCGATCTCCTTTTCGCTGGTGCCTTTTGCCGCCCCGTCGCAAGCCCTCGCAGGCCAGGACGGCAGGATGCAGTCCGCCAAGCTCAGCATCGGCGGCCACATCGGCCTCGAGGCAGGACAGCTGGAGCTGACCTACATCCTGAAGGGGGACCTGGAGCAACTCCAGATCGCCCCGACCGTGGCAACTCCCCAGCGACGCGATCTGCTCTGGCAGACCACCTGCCTGGAGCTGTTCCTGGCCCGCCAGGGGGCCCAGGACTACTGGGAATTCAACCTGTCACCCGCCGGTCACTGGAACGTCTACCACCTCGAGGGGTACCGCCAGGGTCTGCAACCTGAGCTGGCCTACCAGGAGTTGCCATTTCAACTCACCCGATCGGAGCAGGAGCTCCTCCTCACCCTGCGCTGCCCCCTTCCACCGGCCCTGCTCCACCCAAACTCCCTACCGGCGGATGGCCCAGGTGCCTTGGAGGTTGGCATCACCGCGGTGGTGGAACACAGGGATTGCTCCATCGGCTACTGGGCCCTGCACCATCCAGGCACGGAAGCCGATTTTCACCACCGGGGCGGCCTCTGCCTCACCCTTCCCTGAGGGCATCAGCAGGACCCATGGCGCTCACGTTCCACAGCCACCACGCCTTCGAAGCCTGAAACGGGGGCCTGGCATTTGCGCAACTCCAACCAGACGGGCACCGGGCCATAGAGCTGCTCCACCAGATCCAGCATGGATTCGCTGTAGTGCTCCAGGGTGTGGCAGCGGATGCTGCAGGCCTGGCGCTGCAGGGCGGTGATCAGCACGCTGTAGTCGAGGGTGTCGGCGAGGGCATCACTGCGGCCCGCAGGCGCGAGATCAAAGACGAGGCGCAGGTCGAGCTCGAACCACTGGCCCTCGGCCCGTTCGAAATCGAGCACGCCCACGTGGGCCCAGAGGCGTAGCCCACGCACATGGATCAGGTCGCTCACAGGGACAGGGAGCGATGGGTGAACTGGCGCGCGCCGCTGGCGTAGTCGGCGGCGATGTGGCCCTCACCCCGCAACCGGTAGCGATAGGTGACCAACCCCTCCAGCCCCACCGGGCCTCGGGGCGGCAGAGTTTGGGTGGAGATGCCCACCTCGGCGCCAAAGCCGTAGCGGAAACCATCGGCGAAGCGGGTGGAGCAATTCAGATACACCCCGGCGCTGTTGACCGCCGCCAGGAAGCGATCGGCCGCCGCCGGATCGGTGGTGCAGATGGCATCGGTGTGGCGCGAGCCGTAGCGGGCGATGTGCTCGAGGGCCCCCTCCAGATCGTCCACCAGCTTCACCGCCAGGATCAGGTCGGAGTATTCGGTGCTCCAGTCGTCGTCGCTGGCGGCCTGGCGCACCCCCAGGGCCTGGGCCGCCGCATCGCCCCGCAGCTCCACCCCCGCCGCCGTGAACGCCTCGATGGCCAGGGGCAGGAACACCGGCGCGATGGCCCGATGCACCAGCAGGGTTTCGATGGTGTTGCAGGCCGCCGGGTACTGGGTCTTGGCATCGATCGCCAGCCGCAGCGCCTGCTGCGGATCGGCCGCCGCGTCCACAACCAGATGGCAGATGCCGTCGGCATGGCCGAGCACCGGGATGCGGGTGTTGTCCTGGATGAACTGCACCAGGGCGTTGGAGCCCCGGGGAATGATCAGATCCACCAGGCCGTCCAGCTTGAGCAGGGCCAGGCTCTCCTCACGGCTGGTGAGCAGTTCGAGGGCCGCCGGCTCCACGGCACTCGCCGCCAGCCCTTGCCGCAGGGCCTCCAGGATCGCGGCGCAGCTCCGGTTGGCCTCACGGCCGCCCTTGAGGATCGCGCCGTTGCCGGAGCGGATCGCCAGGGAGGCGATCTGCATCACCGCATCGGGCCGGGCCTCGAAGATCACCCCCACCACCCCCAGGGGCACGCTGACGCGCTCCAGCACCAGGCCCTGATCCAGCTCGGTGTGCAGCTGGCGCCGGCCCAGGGGATCGGCCAGGGCCGCCACCTGGCGCACGCCGGTGATGGCGCCGTCGAGTTTGGGTCCATCCAGCTTCAGCCGCGCCACCAGCGAAGACGCCAGGCCAGCGGCGGCCGCGGCGTCGAGATCCAGCCGGTTGGCCTCCAGGATCCGCTCACGCCGGGCCTCCAGGGCCTCGGCCATCGCCTGCAGCGCGGCCTGGCGCTCCGCGTCGGAGCGCTGCGCCAGGGCCATGGCACTGCGACGCACGGCGGCGGCGCGCTGGAGCAGCTCCGGGCTGGGGTCGGGAACGGCGACGGCGGAGAAGCTCATGGGCGCCATCATCCCAATCGGTCGCGGGCGAGCTTGGCGGCCCCCAGCCGCCCGGCCCCGTTGCCCAGCTCACAGCGGCGGATCTCCAGGTCCACCCGGCTCACCGCCAGCACCCGCTGCTCCACCTCCGCCCACACCGCCGGCAGAAAGTGATGGCAGGCGCCGCTGAGGCCCCCGCCGATCAGCACCCGCTGGGGGGTGAACACGTAGAGCAGGGAGCTCAGCCCGATGCCGAGCAGTTGGCCGTAGCGCTGCCACACCGCCAGGGCCTCGGCATCTCCGGCATCGGCCAGGCGGGTCAGCTGCTCCGGATCGAGACTGGTCAGCCGCGCCAGGCCGCGGATGCTGCAGTAGCTCTCAAGCGAGCCCCGGTTGCCGCTGTTGCAGGGGGGGCCGTCCGGGTTGAGGCCGATCAGACCGGGCTCCGCCGCCGCTCCATGGGGCCCGGTGAACAGCTGGCCGCCCAGCAGCACCGCGCCCCCCACCCCCGTGCCCAGGGTGAGCAGCAGCACGTCGTCGGCGCCGCGGGCCGCCCCGTGCCAGGCCTCGCCGATGGCGGCGCAGTTGGCGTCGTTGGCGCAGGTCACCCGGCGACCGATCAGGGGTTCGAGCCAGTCGGCCAGGGGCACCTCGCTCCAGCCCGGCAGGTTGATCGCCAGCCGCGCCACCCGGCAGGCCCGGTCTGCGGGGCCGGGATGGCCGATCCCCACCACCGCAGCCTGCCGCTGGGGATCCAGCTGGGGGATGGCCTCGGCGATGGCGGTGGTGACCGCCCCCGGCATCGCGGGCTGGGGGGTGGGCAACTCCAGCGCCGCCAGCAGCTCGCCGCTGCGGTTGAAGCGGCCGAGCTTGATGGCGGTGCCGCCCAGATCCACCCCGATCAAGTGATCTGCCATCAGGTGATCTGCCATCTCAGAAGCGGAAGAACAGCTGCAGCTGGCCCTGCCAGGCGCCCTGGGTGTCGAAGCCGGCCTGCACGTTGAGGTTCTCGGAGGCCTTGTAGGAGAGGTTCAGCTGCGGCGGCACGTCGGAGCGGTTCGGGGCCGCCAGCACCGAGGCATTGAAGCGCTCGGTCACGTCGACACCGATCTCCGAGCCCAGCACCAGCTGGGGCGGCACCTGTCGCGAGCGCAGTTCACTGGTGTCGCTGAGGCTGGGATTCACATAGGTGGGATAGAGGGCAAAGCTCAGGCGCTGACCGAACGCCTCACTCAACCCCCCCAGCACCGGCGAGAGCAGCGACTGGCCCAGCACCGTGGCCAGGGCCGCTCCAGCCCCACGACCGGTGAGGCCAGCCAGGGAGTTGCCGCCGATCAGGGCGATCAGGCGCTCCTGCGGCAGGGGCGGGGAGCTGCGCAGGCGCAGGGTGTCGGCCAGCCGGTCCGCCGGACCGCTCACGCTCACCGTGATCCGCACCAGATTGAGCTGATTCAGGGAGCTGAAACCGCTCTGGGGCTGGGCGGAGGCCAGGCTCTGGGCATCGGATTTGCCGATCCCGCTGACGCCGATCGGGGCGCTGTTGAGGCTGTCCGACACGCGGGTGCGAAGGGCGATGTCCAGATAGGGCACCAGGCCCAGCGCCGGGGTGAACACCGCCACGTTGGGGGCATCCGGATCCAGGTTGAAGGTGGTGGTGAACAGATTGAGCCGGCCACCGAGCAGACGCACCACCCCGGTGGCCCGCAGCGAGGGATCGAGCCTGCCGCTCAGGCGCAGCTGGCCGCCGGTGGTGAAGTTGGCCACATTCGGCACCCCCACCCGCAGATCGGGTCCGAGGCGCAGGCGCAGGTCGTCAAAGGCGAGCGGTGAGAACTGGGGCACATTGGCCCGCAGGCTTTCGCCGGTGTCACGTTCGATCTCGGGGCCCAGCAGCACCAGAGGCTTGCGGAAATCCCAGCGGGCCTCCGCCAGCTGGGGAGGCGTGACCGGCTTCAGCGTGCCGCCCTGCTCGCTGGCCAGGCGTCCGGGCTGCACGTTCACGCTGCCCCGGGCGATGCGCAGATCCCCGCCCATCACCAGCTGGCGCAGGCTGCCGCTGATGCGCAGGTTCCCATCGGCCACCGCCCGCAGGCGCGGCACCTGGAACGGCACCTGCCGGAGCTCCACCGCCAGGCCGGCGGGCCGTCCCTCCGGTGGCGGCGTCCAGAGCGCCAGGCTGCCGCTGCCACTCAGCTTGCCGTTGGCACCCACCGAGGCGGTGAGCTCCTGGAGAAAGAGCTGCTGGAAATCGAAGAGCACCAGGCCCTCCACATTCCGCACCGCCTGGTCGATGAAGCGCAACTGACCGTTGCGCACCCGGATGAAGCCGTTGGCGATCGGTTGCTGCAGGCTGCCGCGCACCAGCAGCTGAAGGTCGGCACTGCCCTTCTGCCACTGCAGGGCCGGCTCGGCCACGGCGGTGAGGAAGCGCACCCCGTCGCCGCGGCTGGCCAGGCGCAGTTCCAGGCTCTGATCGGCCGGGTCGAGCGGCACCACCCCCGCCAGCTCCACGCTGCTGGAGGCTCCGGCCGCCCGCAGGGCCAGATCCAGCCGCAGCCGACGACCCTCCAGGGCCACCAGACCCCGTTCGAGGCTGAGCGGAGTGCCGCGCAGGGCCGCGCCATCGAGCCCCAGATCGAGGGCGAGGGCTGGGGGAGCCGTGCCCCCCAACCGGTAGCGGCCCGTGGCGTTGAGGCTGCCGCTCAGGCCCGATGGCACCGGGGTGAGCAGGGCCACCAGGCTCAGGGGCAACTGCTCGAAGCTGAACCGGCCGGCGCCGGAGCGCAGCGGTCCCTGCAGCCGGGCCACCAAGGGGGGCTCGGTGAGAGCCGTGTCGGCGTCGGCGCCGGCCAGCCAGAGGTGGCTGCGCACCTCCAGATCAGCTCGGGCTCCGGCAAGGCTGGCCCCCCGCAGGTCGAGGTCGAGGTCCACCCGGGCCTGCAGGGTCTCCAGGCGGCGGACCCCATCGCCACTGGGCTCCTGGCCGCGGAAGAGGGCCAACCGCCCACGGGCCGCCGCCAGGGACTGGAGCTGGTTCTCGATCGTGCCGCCCAGGGTGTCGATGAACAGACCGGCCAGATCCTCCGCTGTGCCACCGATCGGCGCAGGGCCATCGCGCCACTGGGGCCAGGCTGCCACCAGCTGACGGAACAGGTCTGCGCCCAGGCCCCGCCCCTCGAAGCGGCCGCGGAAGGGGCCCTTCCAGGCACCGTCCCCGCGTACCAGCAGGGTCCCGCTGCCCTCGGGCTCGAAGCGGCCCCGGGCGCTGTAGCGGCGCGCGCTGTAGCGCCCCTGCAGGGCGAGACGGCGGCCCCGCACCCCCAGGAACATCGGGCGCTCGATCGCCACCTCACCAGCAAAGCCAAGCGGCTGGAGGTTCAGGTCTCCCGAGCCACTCAGATTCCCCTGCAGGGGCTGGACGCGCGAGCGCGGCCCCAGCGCCAGCGTCAGCCCCTCCAGGGGCAGGCGGCGGGACTGCCAGCGGTAGGCCCGGGGCCGCCCCTGGAGGCTGAGTTCCCCACCGCCGCGCTGCAACAGCACCCGCACCGGCACCCAACGGCGGTCTAACCGGGCGGTGAGCAGTCCCGGCAGGGCCGGCGCCAGGGGTTCCATCCGCAGCACGCCACCGCCCGCCGCCGCCCCCAGCCAGCGACCGCGCCACTGCTCCTGCAGCCCCACGGGGCCGGCCCCCGGCCGCTCCAGGCCCAGGGCCAGGTCTGGCACCAGAGCCCCCAGCGGACCGCGCACAACACCACGGCCGTCGAGGACACCCTCCAGCCGAGCGCCGAGGGCGGGGCTCAGCCGCCGCAGCGGGTAGCGGCGCAGATCCACCGCCAGATCAAGCGCCCCCGCCCGCAGCCCCGGAACTCCCGCCAGCTGCAGCGGCAACCGGCCATGGGCCTCCAGGTGGGCACTGCTGAACCGCTCCAGCCGCAGGGTGTCCCCACGCCAGCCCAGGGAGGCGCGCCAACGTCCCAGCAAGGGGTTGGCAGCCTGGCCAAGCAGGCCGCTCAGGGTGGGTTGACGCAGCGGCCCCGTCAGGCTGAGCTGGCCGGTGACGGCATCGCGCAGCAGCCACTCCGGCGGGGTGGGTCGCAAGCCCAGATCAAGCGGGCGCAGCGTGAGGCGGCTGGCCAGGTTCCAGCGGGACCCCACCGTGCCGGTGATCTGGAGCTGGGAACGGCCGCGGCTGGCCTGCAACACCAGCGTGTCCAGTTGGCGCTGCCGCCAGCGCCCCCGGCCCTCCAGCCGCAGCGGCAGGGAACGGCCCGGCCCCGGGGGCCGGGCCTGGAGCTGGAGTTGCAGGCGGCCACTGGCGACGTTGAAGCCCAGCCGGCCCTCACCGGACCAACCGGCCCCTTGCCAGCGGGGGATGCTGAGGGCCAGATCCGTGCCGGCACAGGCCACGGCCAGCCGCTCCAGCGGGGCGCTGCGGCGCGGCCCGCCCTGCCACTCCAATCGCGGCACCTGCCAAAGGCCCTGGCAGCGCGCCTGCTGGCGGTCGAGCTGCAGGGCGAGCTTGCCGCTGGCCTCGCCGCGCCACGCACCGGGCAAGGCCACCAACCCCTGCAGGGGCCCGAGGGCCAGGCGTCGGCCCTCCAGCTGGATCTGCCAGCGGCCAGGATTCCAGCTGCCGGCGACGCGCACCCCCAGGCTGCCGCCACCGCCGGGCGCCACCTGGGCCTGGAGCTCAAGCTGCCGCCGGGCCGGTTGCAGAGCCAGCCGGCCCGTGACCCGGGCCTCCAACCCCGCCGGCTCCAGCCTTACCCGGGCCGGTCCCACCAGCCGCAGCCGCAGATCCAGCCGCGGTGGTGGGCCGGCGGCGGGCTGGCCCAGCACCCAGAACTGGCCACGGGCATTGCGGCGCAGGGTGATCCGCGCATCCCGCAGGCCGACATGGAGCACCGGCAGCCGCTGCCGGAGGCTGGCCAGCGGATCGAAGCTCACGCTGATGCCGGCCACCTCAGCCGTGGAGGCATCGGCCGGCCCCGCCAGGAGCCGGGAGGGCCCCAGCTCCAGCCCTCCCCAGCCGATGCCGCGCAGGGGTCCGAGCTGCAGCGGATGGCCCAGCTGCCGGCTGAGCTGCTGCTCCAGACCATCCCGGGCCCGGTCGTAGGCCCGGCGCAGTTCCCGCTCTGCCCACCAGAGGCCGGCGGCCGTGGTACCCACCAGCAGCACCCCGGCCACGAGCCAGGGCCGCAGAGCGGGTCCGGATCCGCGACCGGGAGCGGGTTGCCGCCCCGGCTCCCGCCCGTTGCTCGGCGACGACGCCATTCCTCTGGGCTGTCACCAGCTGCCTGGCGCCGAATATAAGGGCGTTGCACCTCCGCATCCAGCCCGATGGCCCTGGCCGCCGATCCGATCCTGCTCGAGGCCGGCCGGTGGCTGGGGGTCGCCAGTGGGGTGCTGGCACTGCTGATGGTGGTGGCCTTCCTGGCGCGCTGGGGGATTCGCTTCCGCCTGGTGGGCATCACCAGCTTCACCACACTGCTGGCCATCTCCTGCGCCGCCTTTGCGATCAGCTACAGCCCGCGACTGGCGATCGAAGGGGCCGTGAGTGTGCCTGTGGTGTTCGACAACGGGGCCACCCTGGTGGTGGCCGCCGCTCCCGCCGACCTGCCGCCGGAAGCCGCCATTCCCACCGTGCGGCAGGTGGCCGCCAACCTGCGCGGCAGTGGCCGCAACACCCCCGATGGCCTGGTGACGGTGCGGCTGCGCCGGGTGGAACGGGTGGGGGAGGGCCTCAGTCGACCCGTGGTGCTGGCCGAAGCCCAGCGCGACCTGGTCAGCGGTAGCATCACGCTCCGCGATGGCACTGGCCGCAGCGGGGCCCGCTGATCATGGCCACCGGATCCGAACTTCCGGCGGGGGCCCTCGGAACGCTTCCGCCCCATTTCCACCGCGAGCACCTGCAGCTCAGCCGCGCCGAGGTCACCACCTGGCAAGCCCTTGCTGCCCTTGGTGACGGCGAGCTGCGGGACCTGGGCCGCCAGGGCGGGGCGAGTGAGCGCCACTTGATCAGGCTGCGGGGTCAGGCCCGGCTGCAGCGCAGCCTCACCAGCAGGGCGGTACCGCCGCTGGATCTGGCCACGGTGCATCGCTGGATTCAGCGAGCCCGCCGCGGCCCCAGTCGCTCCTCGAACTGACCCCGCCGCCGCCGCTGTCGTCAACAGCACTTTGAAATAGAGAGATTCGCCGGATCTGCCGCCATGGCGTCCGCTCCACGTTCAGCCCCGCGCGGCCTGGTTTGGCTCGCCGTCGCCCTGCTCTGGGCAGGAGGCGGGGCAGCCCTGGCCCAGTCAGCCCTGCTCGATTCGGTCAAGAACAATCCCGCCAAAGGTCGAGCGCTCTGCGCCCAGCTGAAGCAGCTCAACGACGAGGGGCTGTCCTCCACCTCCTCCGAGGTCGTGTCGAAGGTGGCCAAGGAGCAGAACCTCAGCCTGGTGGATGCCGAGGTGCTCAACACCTATGTGGTGGGCATGTACTGCCCGGATGTGCGCTGAGTCGGTTTGGCCAGCGCTGCCCCTGCCCTGAGAGCGCGTGACACCTGGATGCGATGCCGTGACGGCACCCGCCTGGTGGCCAGGATCTGGCAGCCCCGCAGCGGCGGTCCCTGGCCGGTGCTGCTGATGCGCCAGCCCTACGGACGGGCGATCGCCTCCACGGTGACCTACGCCCATCCCGACTGGTATGCCCGCCAGGGCTTCCTGGTGGTGGTGCAGGATGTGCGTGGCCAGGGCGACTCGGAGGGGCGCTTCGCCGGGTTCCGCCAGGAGCTGGCCGATGGGGCCGACGCGGTGCGCTGGGCGCGCGACCTGCCCCAGAGCAACGGCCGCCTGGGGACCTACGGCTTTTCCTATCAAGGCTTGAGTCAGCTGCTCAACGGCGCCGACGACAACGATCCAGCGGCCCTGCCCGACTGCACCGCGGTGGCGATGGCCGGCACCGATGAGCGCACCCACTGGGCCTGCGAAGGGGGCGCCCACTGGTGGGCGCTGGGACTGGGCTGGGGCCTGCAGCTGGCGGCTCTGCAGTGCCGCCGCCGGGGGGACGGGGACGGCTGGCAGCGCCTGCGCACCAGTCTGGACACCGGCGCTTTCCTGCGGGAGGGCCCGCAGCTGTTGCGGGATCTGGATCCGGCGGGCATGGCCGCCGGCTGGCTCCACAGCAATCCCGCCGAGGCCGGGAGCTGGCCGTGCCACGTTCCAGGAGTGGCCCTGTTGCGGCGGCCGATGCTGCTGATCGGTGGCTGGTACGACCCCCATCTGGGGGGGGTGCTCGACCTGTGGCGCCTGGCGCGGCAGGCCGGCGGAACGCCGCGGTTGCAGATCGGCGCCTGGAGCCACCTCCACTGGCAGGGGGGCGTGGACCGGCTCCAGCTGACCTTCTTCCGGCGTGAGCTCCAGGGGTTGGCCGAGCCGGACGGCCCGGCGGAGCGGGAGACGCTGACTGAGCGGGACCCTCCGATCCGGCTGCAGTGCCAGAGCAGCGGCCACTGGCACCGGGCCTGGGCGGAACCTCCCGGCCAGCCGGCTGGCCTGAGCTGGGCGCTGGCGAGCTGCGGCCTGGCCGCCGTGGACCCAGCGGAAGGAACCCTGCTGCCCGACGGGAGCGGCCAGGGGGAGGTCACCGTGGTGCACGATCCCTGGCGACCGGTACCGGGCCGTGGTGGTCACCTGGGCCTCGATGCGGGGCCCTGCCAGCGCGGCGACCTCGATGCCCGCTGCGATGTGGCCTGCTTCACAACCCCGGCCCTGCCGCAGCCGCTGCGGCTGCTCGGCCGTCCGGTGTTGGAGCTCCAAGTCCAGGCCGACCAGCCGGGATTCGATCTCTGCGCCGCCCTCTCACGGCTCAGCACGACGGGTGAGGTGCACCAGCTGAGCACCGGCGTGCTGCGGCGGCTCGGGGACCACTGCCTGGAGTCCCAGCGCCTGCGGCTGCCGCTGCAGCCGCTGTTGGCGGAGCTGCAGGCCGGGGAGCGGCTGCGCCTCTCACTGGCGGGAGCGGCCTGGCCCCAGATCGCCGTGAATCCCGGCGATGGCAGCCAGCCGGCGGGGGCGGCCACAGCCCGACACCGGGTGATCAGCCTCAGCCTGCAGCTGGAGCAGGCCCAGCTGCGGCTGGAGCCCCTGCTGGCCGGCGGATCCGCCCAGCTCGGGCAAACTGAGCCCAGCTGACCGCTCTGCCCGATGCTGCGCGCCGCCTCCTTCGGCCTCAAGCCGGCCACTCTGCTGGCCGCTGGTCTCACCGCTGCCCTGGTGGTGGCCCCAGGCTCCACAGCGGCGCCCCCAGCGGCAGCCCAGGCCCAGACCGCCGCTCCCGCCACCAGGGTCCAGCCGGGTCAGGCTGCCCTCTCGGTGGAGCAGGCAAGGGCCGCCGCCAATCGGATCATGGCCGCGGAGCAGCGTCGCGACGCCCAGGGGCGCTTCCGCCAGTTCGCTCCCGAACTCCAGCAGGTGACCAGCCCGGCCATGATCGCCGAAACCATGGCCAAACGAGCAGCCATCCAGAGCTGGTCGGTGCAAAGTATCCGCAGCGGCCTCAATAACACCACCGTCGAGGTGGCCGTCAAAACCACAGAAGGAGTCCAGGATCTGTTCATCGTGCTCAACGGCAACAGTCAGATCACCGGCTACTACGTGGACCGAACCGATGCCGACGCCAGCAAGGTGGCCGCCCAGTTCGTGCAGGCGCTGAGCTCCGGCCACTACATCACGGCCCGCAGCTTCCTGACCCCCAGCCTGCAGCAGGAGATCAAACCCGAGGCGCTCCAGGCCCGCTGGCAGCAGCTGCAGCGTGCCACGGGCAACTTTATCAAGGTGAATCGGGTGATCGAGGCGGCCAGCAACGATCAGCAGCAGCTGGTGCTGGTGAACACCACCTTCAACCGCCTCACCGACAACCTGTTTGTCCTGCTCGACGCCAACAATCTGATCTTCAACGTGGACTTCCCCAATGAGGTGGACAAACTTCGTGGCAGCAAATAATCGCCGGAACCCGGGCGGCGTCACCAGGCCGGCCTAAGCTCCGGCCACTCCGACCTTCCGCCATGCTCCCGATCAGCCTCGACTGGATGGTGGAGGACGGTCAGCGGCTCGCGGAGTGCCGACACGATCATCCCTTCTCCGTGCTGGGTCCCCAGCCCGTCGGCCACGGGCGCTGGGCAGTGCGGGTCTGGATGCCAGGGGCCGAGCGGGTGGAGCTGCTGCTGCCCGATCAGTCGCCCCTGCCGCTCGGCACCCCGCATCACCCCTGGATCTTTGAAACCGAGGTGGCGGCCAACCCCGGCAGCCACTACCGGGTGCGGGTGCTGCGGGGCGGCATCGAGCACGAGGCCCACGACCCCTGGGCCTTCCGCGAGGAGTGGATGGGCGCGATGGATCGCCACCTCTTCGCCGAGGGCAACCACCACCACATCTGGCAGAAGCTGGGCGCCCATCTCACCCGTCGGGACGGCGTGGAGGGCGTGATGTTCTGCCTGTGGGCTCCCAACGCCCGCAGCGTGGCCGTCCATGGCAACTTCAATGGCTGGGATGGCCGCCACCATCCGATGCAGAGCCGCCTCGGGGGCTGCTGGGAGCTGTTCATCCCCGGCCTGGGCGCCGGGGAGATCTACAAATACGAGATCCGCACCCAGGCGGGCCACTGCTACCAGAAGGCCGACCCCTACGGCTTCCGCCAAGAGGTGCGACCGGCCAACGGCTCGATCGTGCAGCCCCTTGGCGGCTTCGAATGGACCGATGGGGCCTGGCTCCAGGAGCGCGACTCCCGCAACCCGCTGGACTACCCGATTGCGGTGTATGAGATGCACCTGGGCAGCTGGATGCACGGCAGCGCCGACCAGCCCTACATCCAGCCCGACGGCACGCCGCGGCCTCCGGTGCCCGCCGCCGACCTCAAGCCGGGCGCCCGTCTGCTCACCTATCCAGAACTGGCCGATCGGGTGATCCCCTACGTGAAGGCCCGGGGCTTCACCCACATCGAGTTGATGCCGGTCTCCGAGCACCCCTTCGATGGCTCCTGGGGATATCAGGTGACGGGCTGGTATGCCCCGACCAGCCGTTTCGGCAGCCCCGATGAGTTCCGGGCGTTCGTGGATCGCTGCCACACCGAGGGCATCGGCGTGATCCTGGACTGGGTGCCGGGGCACTTCCCCAAGGATGCCCACGGCCTGGCCTTCTTCGATGGCCAGCACCTCTATGAGCACGCCGATCCCCGCATCGGCGAGCACAAGGAGTGGGGCACGCTGATCTTCAACTACAGCCGCAACGAGGTGCGCAACTTCCTGGTGGCGAACCTGGTGTACTGGTTCGAGCAGTTCCACATCGACGGCATCCGCGTCGATGCGGTGGCCTCGATGCTCTACCGCGACTACCTGCGCCCCGATGGTGAGTGGCTCCCCAACGAGCACGGGGGCAGGGAGAACACCGAGGCCGTTCAGTTTCTGCAGCAGGCCAACCACGTGCTGTTCCAGCACTTCCCGGGAGCCCTCTCGATCGCCGAGGAATCCACCACCTGGCCGATGGTCACCCAGCCCACCGGCATCGGCGGCCTGGGCTTCAACCTCAAGTGGAACATGGGCTGGATGCACGACATGCTCGATTACTTCGAGCTGGATCCCTGGTTCCGCCAGTTCCACCAGAACAATGTGACGTTCTCGATCTGGTACGCCTACACCGAGAATTTCATGCTCGCCCTCAGCCACGATGAAGTGGTGCATGGCAAGAGCAATTTGCTGCACAAAATGCCAGGTGACGACTGGCAGAAGTTTGCCAACGTGAGGGCCCTGCTGGCCTACATGTGGACCCACCCCGGCAA
>JBJTWP010000021.1:0-6711 GCA_046081805.1 Cyanobacteriota bacterium | reverse complement strand
CATTGCTGCCACTAGTACCTGAAACTAGCGCGTCTACCAATTCCGCCACATCCGCGTGGCTGTCGCATCAGCGACTCTCTCACCCTACGACATCGCGGCAGGGCAGCCCCGCACCGCGGCGATGCCTCAGGGTTTCCAGGCCTCCCCAGGGCTCCAAGACAGTTCGGGCTGCGGCCTCCTAGACGGTCACAACTTTTGTTGTCAAGATCTGGACGCAAGCGGGGGGACAGCCACACATGCCACTGACTGCAGTCCCGACGCAGCCATTGCTCAAGCCCGTGCTGGAGATCGCCGGTGGTCGCACCCTCAGCGGCGAGGTGCGGGTGAACGGTGCCAAGAATTCGGCCCTGGTGCTGATGGCGGCCTGCCTGCTGACGCGGGACACCATTCGCTTGCGCAATGTGCCGCCCCTCACCGACATCACGGCGATGGGCGAAATGCTGGCCAGCCTCGGGGGGCGGGTCTGCCGCCAGGGCGACTGCCTGGAGCTGGATGGCGACCACATCAACAAGTCGACGGCCCCCTACGACCTGGTGAACAGCCTGCGGGCGAGCTTCTTCTGCATCGGTCCCCTGCTGGCCCGCACGGGCATGGCCAAGGTGCCGATGCCCGGGGGGTGTCAGATCGGCAGCCGGCCGGTGGTGGAGCACGTGCGCGGCCTCAAGGCCATGGGGGCCCAGGTCACGATCGAGCATGGCGTCGTGACGGCGGTGGTTCCCGGCAGTGGCCATCGCCTCAAGGGGGGCCGCATCCACCTGGACTGCCCCAGCGTGGGCGCCACCGAAACGCTGATGATGGCGGCCGCCCTCGCCGATGGCGAGACGGTGATCGAGAACGCGGCCCTGGAGCCGGAAGTGGTGGATCTGGCCGGCCTGCTGCTGGCCATGGGCGCCAAGCTGCGCGGCGCCGGCACCCCCACGATCACCATCGTCGGGGTGGAGCGTCTGCACGGCGCCGACTACACCGTGATTCCGGATCGGATCGAAGCCGGCACCCTCCTGCTGGCCGCCGCCATCACCCGCTCCCAGCTGCGGGTGGCCCCCCTGATCCCCGACCACCTCGGAGCGGTGCTCACCAAGCTGGAGGAGGCCGGCTGCCGCCTGGAGCACGACGGCATCGGCACCACCATCTCGGCCCGCGAGATCCGGGCTGTCGACCTGCGCACCCAGCCCTTCCCCGGCTTCCCCACCGACCTCCAGGCCCCGTTCATGAGCCTGCTGGCCACGGCCAGGGGCACCAGCGTGATCACCGAGAACATCTTCGAAAACCGCATGCAGCACGTGGCTGAACTGCAGCGCATGGGGGCCGCCGTGCGGCTCCAGGCCAACACCGCCTTCATCGAGGGGGTGCCCCAGCTCAGTGGCGCCCCGGTGCAGGGCACCGACCTGCGCGCCTCGGCCGCCATGGTGCTGGCGGGCCTGGCCGCCGACGGCATCACCACCGTGGGCGGCCTGGAGTACCTCGATCGGGGCTACGCCAACCTGGAGGCCAAGCTCAGCGCTGTGGGGGCCTGCCTGCAGCGCGTGTCCACCCACAACCCGCTGGTGCAGGCCGCGTAAGCTCCTGATCGCGGGAGCGTGCCGGAATTGGTAGACGGACTCGACTCAAAATCGAGCGCCCTCGGGCATGTGGGTTCGAGTCCCACCGCTCCCATCGATCCCGTGATGGACACCTACGCCCGCTTCCCCGTGGAGCTGGTGCGCGGCAAGGGGGTGTGGGTGTGGGACCGCAGCGGCAAGCGCTACCTCGACTGCGTGGCGGGGATCGCCGTGTGCACCCTGGGCCACAGCGACCGCCGCCTCAGACGGGCCCTGAGCCGTCAGCTGGGCAAGCTCCAGCACGTGTCAAACCTCTACCGGATTCCGGAGCAGCAGGAGCTGGCGGCCGCAATCACCAGCCGCAGCTGTCTGGATCGGGTGTTCTTCTGCAACTCCGGCGCCGAGGCCAACGAGGCCGCGATCAAGCTCGCCCGCAAGCATGGCCACCAGGTGCGGGGGATTGAGCAGCCCCTGATCCTCACGGCCCAGGCCAGCTTCCACGGCCGCACCCTGGCGGCGGTCACAGCCACCGGCCAGCCCAGGTATCACCAGGGCTTCGAGCCGATGGTGCAGGGCTTTCGCTACTTTCCGTACAACGACACCGCGGCCTTTGAGGCGCTGCTCAATCAGTGCGAGGCGGGCGGCCCGGCCGTGGCCGCCGTGCTGGTGGAACCGCTGCAGGGCGAGGGGGGGGTGATCCCCGGCGATCCGGCGTTCTTCCGCCGTGTGCGGGAGCTGTGCACCGAGAGGCAGATCCTGCTGATCTTCGATGAGGTGCAGATCGGGGTGGGCCGCAGCGGCCATCTCTGGGGCTACGGGCACCTCGGCATCGAACCCGACGCCATCACCCTGGCCAAGGGCCTGGGCGGCGGCATCCCGATCGGAGCGCTGGCGGTGAAGCAGGCGGTGGACCACTTCCGCCCGGGCGACCACGCCAGCACCTTCGGCGGCAATCCCTTTGCCTGTCGGGCCGGCCTCACGGTGCTGGCCGAGCTCGAGCGGCGCCAGCTGCTGCAGCACGTCCAGGCGATGGGAGCCCTGCTGCAGGAGGAACTCGGCCGGTTGGTGAGCCGCCATCCGGCACGGCTGGAGGGCAGCCGGGGTTGGGGCCTGCTGCAGGGCCTGGTGCTCCGCCCCGAAGCCCCCGCTGCGCCCGAGCTGGTGAAGGCGGCGCTGGCGGAAGGGCTGCTGCTGGTGCCGGCGGGCCCCCAGGTGGTGCGCTTCGTGCCACCACTCACGATCAAGCCACGCCACATCCGCGAAGCGGTGAAGCGCCTGGAGCGGGCCCTCACCGGGCTGACCTGAGACTTCTGGATTCGTTTGGATTCGTTCGCCGATCTGATCGCGCCCTTCAGCCGCCGGGGCGTCGACCTGGGGCTGGATCGGCTGCGGCGGGCCCTGGCGGAGCTGGGCCATCCGGAGCGCCACTTCCAGGCGGTGCAGGTGGCCGGCACCAACGGCAAGGGGTCGATCTGCAGCTTCGTGGAGTCAGGCCTGAGGGCGGCCGGGATCCGCTGCGGGCTCTACAGCTCACCCCATCTGGTGAGCTGGACCGAGCGCATCCGCCTCGACGCCAGCCCGATGGCGGCCCCCGAGCTGCGCCGGATCCTGGAGAGGCTGCAGCCCCTGGGACTGCAGGTCGATCTCACTCCGTTCGAGCTGATCACCGCGGCGGCCTTCGTGGCCTTCGCCGAGGCCGGCGTGGAGCTGGCCGTGCTGGAGGTGGGGCTGGGCGGCCGGCTGGATGCCACCACCTGCCACCCCCGCCGTTCCCTGATCGGCTTCGGCTCGATCGGGCTGGATCACACCGAGGTGCTGGGCGCCACTGCCGCGGCCATCGCCGCGGAGAAGGCCGGCGTGCTGGAGCCCGGCTGCCGCGCCTTCAGCGCGCCCCAGAGCCCTGAGGTGGCGGCGGTGCTCGAAGCGGAAGCCGCACGCCGCGGCGCCGCGCTCCGCTGGGTGGAGCCCCTCGCTCCCGACGGCTGGAGCCTGGGGTTGGCGGGTGCGGTGCAACGCGGCAATGGGGCCGTGGCCCTGGCCCTGCTGCAGGCCCTGGCCGCCCAGGGCTGGCCGATCAGCAACAGCGCCATGCGGGAGGGACTGGCGGCGGCCCGATGGCCGGGCCGCCTGCAGCCCTGGCAATGGCAGGGCCGGCCGCTGCTGCTGGATGGGGCCCACAACCTGCCGGCGGCGCAGCGGCTGCGGGCCGAGCTCGATGCCACCCCGGAGCGCCATGGGCTCAGGCCCGGGCCCCGCCACTGGGTGATCGGCCTGCTGGCCAGCAAGCAGGGGCCCGAGATGCTCACCACCCTGCTGGCGCCTGGCGATCGGGCCTGGCTGGTGCCGGTGCCCGGGCACGCCAGCTGGAGCCGCGCGGCGCTGATCCGCGCCCAGCCCGCCCTGGCGACCCAGCTGCAGGAAGCCGCTGATCTGAACGGGGCGCTGCAGGCCGCCACCGCGGCCTGCTCCGGCACCGTGGTGGTGGCGGGCTCGCTGTATCTGCTGGGGGCTCTGCTGGCAGGCTGAAGCGTCCGCCCGCCGGCCCGCGATGCAGCCCCGCCAACCCCGAGCCGCTCTGGCCCTGCTTCTGGGGCTTCTGCTCAGCGCCATCCTCAGCCTGCTGCCGGCCCCCGCCTTCGCCCTCGACACCAGCGGCGGCGTGGGGCTGAGCGAGCGGGCCCTGTTCCAGGACACGGTGGATTACACGCTCACCAACCAGAGCGACCAGGACTTCAGCCAGCAGCAGCTGGCCAACACCTCCTTCGCCGGGGCCGTGGGCAAGCGGGCCAACTTCGCCGGCGCCAATCTGCACGGTGCGATCCTCACCCAGGGGGCGTTCCCGGAGGCCGACTTCCACGGCGCCGACCTCAGCGACGCCCTGATGGACCGGGCCGATTTCAGCAACACCGACCTGCGCGACGCGGTGCTCACCGGCGTGATCGCCGCCGGCAGCAGCTTCACCGGCGCCCGGGTGGAGGGGGCCGACTTCACCGATGCCCTGATCGATCGGGTCGATCAGCGCCTGCTCTGCCGCGACGCCGAGGGCACCAACCCGATCACCGGCGCCGACACCCGCGCCTCCCTCGGCTGCGGCTGAGGCGGGTGGCTGGGGTTCAGGCGCGCTCCAGCCAGCCGCGCAGCTTGCCGGGGTTGAGCAGACCGGCCGGGTCATAGGCCGCCTTGGCGGCCACCTGGTCGGCATCGATCACCCCCAGGCCGCCGTCCTCCACCGTGAGCACGTGGGGGTTGAAGAGGAACGCCCCCAGCTCGCGGCAGTGGGCCATCAGCGCGGCCAGCCGTTCCGGCCCCTGCCAGCGCAGCAGCGGCAGGCAGGCCAGCCGCGGCGCCCCCTGGTGGCGCACCCCCTCCAGGTGCCAGAGCAGATCGCTGCCCCAGCGCTGCCGCAGGGCCGCCAGGCAGGGCTCCTCGGGCTGGGGCAGCAGCATCTGGAGGTAGGTCCAGTCCGGGTGGTGGCTGCGCCAGTGCAGGGTGGTGTGGTTCCAGGTGAGTTCCCGCAGCGGCAGGCCCCGGCTCACCCCCTGGGGCGCCTGCCACAGCAGGTCCCCGCCCTGGGCCGCCAGCCAGGCCGGCAGCACCTCCAGGGCTGCCGGCGCCGCCAGCAGCAGCAGCCGGTGCTCCCCACCGGGCGCCGGGCAGCCGGAGGGCCAGGGCAGCTGCTGGCAGATCGGTGCCTCCAGCAGACAGAGGGCATTGAGCTCGAGGGCTGACGCCCCCAGGGCACGGGCAGCCGCCACGGCCTGCTCCCACTGGACAAAACCCACCACCAGCTGCTGCCAGGCCACCGCTTCGCAGGTGGGCAGGCGCAGGGCCGTGAGGATGCCGTTGGTGCCGTAGGCGTGATTGAGGGGCTGACTGGCGGCGGCATCGAGCTGCAGCACCCGCGGCTCGGGCTCCACGGTCACCACCTCCAGGCCCAGCAGGTTGCCGGGATCGTGCAGGAAGCCCCAGCGCAGCGAGCCGATGCCGCCGGAGCCCCCGGCGATGAAACCGCCGACGCTGGCGCTGCGATAGGTGCTGGGGGCCAGGCGCTGGGCCCGGCCGTGGGGGGCCAGCTGCTGATCCAGCGCTGCCAGGCCGCAGCCCGCCTCCACCTCCACCACGCCGGTGGCCGGCTCCAGGCGGCGCAGCCGGTTCAGCCCGGCCAGATCCAGCACCACCCCCCCCTGCAGCGGCACGCACTGGCCGTAGTTGCCCGTGCCCGCCCCCCGCACGGTGAGCGGCACCCGCTGACGTGCACACGCCCCGGCCACCAGCACCACCTGCTCCAGCGAGCCGGCCTTCACCACCAGATCGGCCTGCCGCCCCTCCAGCAGCGGCACCAGCACCGGCGAGTAGTCGAAGTAATCCCGCGAGAGGCGCTGCAGCTCCAGCGCCAGGGCCGGAGGACTGCCGGGTTGCAGGGGGCCCAGCAGCGGCAGGCCGGGATCGGCCGCCGCCAGCTCGGCCGCCAGGGCGCGGATCTGGTCGGCTGCCGGTCGCTGGGGCACGGGCCAGCTCATCGGCAGCACGGCAGCAGGGGGGAGGGGGCTTCGCTCAGCGGCGGCTCCAGCCAGAGCCCTTGACGCAGCACCCGGCGCTGGGGTGGGCGGGCGAGCACGCCATACCAGTCGCTCACCCCCAGCGCCACCAGATCGGCCGGTGCTCCGGGCCGCAGCACCCCATCCCAGGCCAGGCCGAGCAAGCGCGAGGCGGCGGTGGTGAACGGTGCCAGTCCCTGTCGTTCCCATGGCGCCAGCTGCAGTGCCATGGCACTCAGCCCCAGCAGGGCCAGCGGGTCGAGCTCGCCGCCGGGAAACCAGGGGTCCTGCACGTTGTCGCCACCCACGGCCACGGTCACCCCGGCCTGCTGCAGCGCCACCACCGGCGCCAGCGGTCGCAGCCGCGGCGTTCCCTCCGGCCGGCGCCCCAGTAGCCAGAGATTGGTGGTGGGTAGCGCCACCACCGTGAGTTCGGCCGCGGCCAGCCGCTCACACAGTCGTGCCAGCCGCCGGCCGGCGAGCAGACCCAGGCTGCTGGCGTGGCTGCAGGTGATCGGCACCGCCAGGCGCTGCTCCGTCACGGTGCTGGCCACCAGCGCCACACCCCGGCCAGGCGGCCCATCGCTCTCATCCAAGTGGAGATCAACCCCCGCCCCGAGGCGTTCGGCCAGCCG
>JBJTWP010000020.1:0-5510 GCA_046081805.1 Cyanobacteriota bacterium | reverse complement strand
TGGCCTGGGCCACCTGCGCCGGTTCACCACCGAGCGGGTGGTGCCCGATCCGAATCAGCCGGTGTATGCGGCGATTGCCCCCTGGAGCGACAAGGACAACTCCTACTACTTCTCCTTGCTCTTCAGCGTGGGCGAAGCCTTCGGTTTTGAGCTGAAAACACCCTGGAACCAGCTCAGCGAAGAGCAGCGGGAAGTGGTGCTGAATGGCAGCCAGGAACCGATCATGATTCAGGCCGACAGCCGCTACCGCAAGAGCAAGGGCTTCCTGCGCCCCTTTGAGGGGGTGCTGCCGATCCTGGAGCGCCAGCTGCGGGATGCCAGCGGAGAGTCGGTGCGCCAAAAGTTGGAGAAGTTTCTGGAGCTGGTGCCCTGCTCCACCTGCCAGGGCCTGCGTTTGCGGCCGGAAGCCCTGGCCGTGCGCATGGGCCCCTACCGGATCCATGAGCTCACCGCCGTGGGGGTGGATGAAACCTTGCGCCGGATCGAGGCCCTCATGGGCGAGGGCACTGGGGCCGGTGAACCCCTGCTGAGCCCCCGCCAGATCCAGATCGGCGAGCTGGTGTTGCGGGAGATCCGCCTGCGCCTGCGCTTCCTGCTGGATGTGGGCCTCGATTACCTCAGCCTCGACCGCCCGGCAATGACCCTCAGCGGCGGCGAGGCCCAGCGCATCCGGCTCGCCACCCAGATCGGCGCCGGCCTCACCGGCGTGCTCTACGTGCTGGATGAGCCCAGCATCGGCCTGCACCAGCGCGACAACGACCGGCTGCTGGCCACCCTGATCAAGCTGCGCGATCTGGGCAACACCCTGATCGTGGTGGAGCACGACGAAGACACGATCCGTGCCGCTGACCACCTCGTCGATATCGGTCCCGGCGCCGGCATCCATGGCGGCAGGATCGTGGCGGAAGGGGGCCTGGACGACCTGCTGGCGGCCGAGGACTCGCTCACCGGGGCCTATCTGAGCGGCCGGCGGGCCATCCCCACCCCGGCCCAGCGCCGCAGCAACGGCAGCCGCCGCATCGTGCTGGTGGGCTGTGAGCGCAACAACCTCACCGGCTTCGATCTGGAGATCCCGCTGGGCCGGCTGGTCTGCGTCACCGGCGTGAGCGGCAGCGGCAAGAGCACGCTGGTGAACGAACTGCTCCATCCGGCCCTGGAGCACCGCCTGGGAATGAAGGTGCCATTCCCGGCTGGGGTGCAGGCGCTGAAGGGCATCAAGGCGATCGACAAGGTGATCGTGATCGATCAGTCACCGATTGGCCGCACACCCCGCTCCAACCCAGCCACCTACACCGGCGCCTTTGATCCGATCCGCCAGGTGTTCGCCGCCACGGTGGAGGCCAAGGCCCGTGGCTATCAGGTGGGCCAGTTCAGCTTCAATGTGAAGGGCGGTCGCTGTGAGGCCTGCGGTGGCCAGGGCGTGAACGTGATTGAGATGAACTTTCTGCCGGATGTCTACGTGCAGTGCGACGTGTGTAAGGGCGCCCGCTACAACCGCGAAACCCTGCAGGTGAAATACAAGGGCTTCACCATCGCCGAGGTGCTGGAGATGACGGTGGAGCAGGCCTGTGAGGTGTTCTCCGCCATTCCCCAGGCCGCCGATCGCCTGCGCACCCTGGTGGATGTTGGTCTGGGCTATGTGAAGCTCGGCCAGCCGGCGCCCACCCTCTCCGGCGGTGAGGCCCAGCGGGTGAAGCTGGCCACCGAGCTCTCCCGCCGCGCCACCGGCAAGACCCTCTATCTGATCGACGAGCCCACCACCGGCCTGAGCTTCTACGACGTGCACAAGCTGATGGAGGTGATCCAGCGCCTGGTGGACAAGGGCAACTCGGTGCTCGTGATTGAGCACAACCTCGATGTGATCCGCTGCTCCGACTGGATCATTGATCTGGGTCCAGACGGTGGCGACAAGGGGGGTGAGATTGTGGTGATCGGGACTCCGGAGGAGGTGGCGGAGCACCCCACCAGTCACACGGGACGCTATCTCAAGCAGGTGCTGGCCCAGCATCCGCCGCAGGTGGTCGCCACGGTTTGAACATTCCCCACCGATAGCGATTGTGTCGCCATGGTGTCACCACATGGAGCGGCTTCTGCCTAGTCTTGATCGCATTGACGCGCTGCCGCCCCGATGCGCTCTCTGGTGAAGTCCCTGGCCAACAGCCTGATGCTGGACGACGGGATCGAGCCGGCCCAGCCAACCCCCACCGTCTACACCACGGCAATCTGCTCGGCTGGCGACCTGAAGGCTTCGCTCGCCGGCATTGTCCAGCTCACCAGCCAACTGGGTTTCACGCTGCATCCGGAAACCCTCTACGCCCCGGATGGTCAGAGTGCCACCTACCACGCCGACCATGACCAGGCGCCAGTCGCTCTGGCGGTGGCCTGCCATGCCCGCCGCGGCACGGTCTCCCTGGCGGTGAGTGGTCTCGACTCCCAGGTGGCCCTCACCTGTTTCAACGCCGTCGAGCGGGCGCTGTTCGGTGACTGCTGACCAGCTGCGGCGCCCAGGGGGGCAGGGATTGGCGCCCTGGAGACCCGCCTCCTGGATGGGGCCCGACCTCAGGGTGCCGGCTCGTTGCCCTCCTGTCCCCTGTGGTGGCCTTTGGAGTCCGGCATCCAGTAGCTCAGGTCGTTCTGCCAGAACAGCCGACCCGGCAGCTGGCCGGTGCTGAGCTTGCTGCCGGCCATGGCCGTCAGCAACTGACCCATCTCCAGGACCGTGAGATCGGTCTGCACGTCCTCGCCAGCGATCTGTAGCAGGGCCGGCAGCCGGACCAGGGTGCTGGGTTCGACCAGCTTGCGGAACAGCTCCCGCAGCACCAGCTTCTGGCGCTCCATCCGCCCCAGGTCGCCCAGCTCGTCGTGGCGGAAGCGCAGGAAACCCTCCAGGGCCGCCCCCTTCAGCAGCTGCGGGCCGGGGTAGAGGTCGATGGTGAGCCCCTGGCTGTTGTCCACATAGACCATGCGCTTGGGCACCTCCACCTCCACGCCGCCCAGGGCGTCGGCCAGCCGCTCCACCGCCCGCAGATTCAGCTTCAGGTAGCGGTCCACCGGGGCGTTCACCAGGTGGGCCACTTCGCGCTTGGCGACGTCCGCCCCACCGCTGGCGAACAGGGCGTTGGCCTTGAGCACTCCATAGGTGGGGCTCTCGACGAAGGTGTCCCGGGGCACCTGCAACACCTGGGTCGTGCCGTCCTTCACCTGCACGGTGAACATCACATCGGTGTTGTCGGCCACCTTGTCGGTACCGAGCACCAGCACCCTCTGGCTGCCCAGAGCGAAGGGATTGACCAGCTCCGTCAACGGAGCCGCCCCCTGCAGCAGGGTGGCGAGGGTCCCGCTGGCGAGCTGGGGCAGGGGCCCCGCCAGGCCATAGCCCAGGGCTACCCCCAGGGTGAAGGGAAGCAGCGACAGGCCCCGCCGTCGCTGCGGCAAGGCCGCGGTCGCCGCGGCGGCTGGCCGGTGTGCCCGCTCGGCCCTGGCCCGTTCGCCGCGGCCACGCTGGTCGCGGCGCTCCTGCAGGTCGGTCACCTCGGCGGCGATGGGGCGTTGCCGCCCGGTGCCGCTGGCGCGATTGCCGCGCCGCCGACGGGGTGAACGGGGCTGGGCCTGGCTCATGGAAGTTCCTGATCGCCGCACCTTAAGGAGCGAATCCCCAGCGCACCAGGGGGCAACGACCGTTTCAGCGCTCTGGCAGCACCTGAATGCACCTGGCGGCAGCGTCGGCCCGACGGCGCGCCTCGGCCTCGCTGGCGCCGCGGGCCAGGGTCACCCCCAGGCGCCGATGGGGTCTGGCATCGGGTTTGCCGAACAGCAACACCTGGGTGTCGGGCTCGGCGAGGGCCTCGGCCACGCCCCCGAAGCGCACAGCGGCCAGGCTCTCGCCCGCCAGGATCACGCGGCTGGCGGCGGGGCCCAGGCCCTGGATCCGAGGAATCGGCAGACCCAGCACGGCCCGCACATGCAGCTCGAACTCGCTCAGGTTCTGGCCCATCAGGGTCACCAGACCCGTGTCATGGGGGCGTGGGGAGAGCTCGGAGAACACCACTTCCAGATCGGCTGGATCGTGGCTGTCCGCTCGCCGGCACAGGAAGAACTCCACACCGAACAGCCCCGCGCCCCCCAGCTCATCGGTGACGGCCCGGGCCATCGCCTGGGCTGCCGCCAGCTGCTCCGTGCCCACGGCAGCCGGCTGCCAACTGCACTGGTAGTCGCCACGCTCCTGGATGTGACCGATCGGAGGGCAGAACAGGGTGGGGCCGTCCCACTGTCTCACCGTGAGCAGGGTGATCTCCAACTCGAAGCGCAGAAACTCTTCCACGATCACCCGGCTGCCCTCGCCCCTGGCGCCGGCCATGGCCGCCTCCCAGGCGCCGGGAAGCTCCGCCGCGCTGGACACCACGCTCTGGCCCTTGCCGGAGGAACTCATCACCGGCTTCACCACCACCGGCCAGCCCAGGGGGGCGGCGGCGGCGACCAGACCCTCGACGCTCTCGGCGTAGGCGAAGCGGGCCGTGCGCAGTCCCAGGTGGTCGGCCGCCAGATCCCGGATCCGGTCACGGTTCATCGTGACGGCGGTGGCCCGGGCCGTGGGGATCACCGTGATCCCTTCGTCCTCCAGCTCGGCCAGGGACTCCACCGCCAGCGCCTCGATCTCCGGGATCACCAGGTCGGGGCGGTGGGCCCGCACCACGGCCTTGAGGGCTGCGGCGTCGGTCATGGTGATCACCTCCCAGGCATCGGCCACCTGCATGGCCGGGGCCCCGGGATAGCGATCCACCGCGATCACCCGGCAGCCCAGCCGCTGGGCAGCGATGGCCACCTCCTTCCCCAGTTCGCCACTGCCGAGCAGCATCAGGGTGCGGGGCAGAACCGGTGATGCCATCGAAACCAGACGGTGTTGGCAACGATTCAAGCTGCTAGAGAGTGGCCTGAGACTGAGGGGTGTTGTTGATGGCCAACCTGCTGAGCCCCCTCCTGGTGGCCCCCCTGCTGATGTCGCGGGGGCTGTTGGCGTTCCACACCGCCGCCGATGCCGCCAACGGTCTGCTGTTCGGCTGGGACATTGCCACTGTGCAGAAGTGGGTGCTGATCTACCTGGGGGCCTCCTCGCTGGCGTTTGTGCTGGTGTGGGTGATCGGCTATCTGCGCCGCGCCTGATTCAGTCCGACTCCTGCAGCAGGGTGAGCTGGCGCACCGGCGGCTCCTCGCTCACAAAGCCGTAGGCCTCGAACACCGCCGGATTGGGATGGGTGATGCGCTGACCTTCGGCGTGGCGCTCCAGCCGGAACCCCCCAGCAACCATGCGTCGCATCAGGGCCGCCGACTCCTCGAAACGGGCCGCCATCGCCTCCAGACTGGCGCAGTCGGCGGTGAGACCGGTTTCCGTCCAGGTGAAGTAGGCCATCGCTGGCTCAGCCGTACAACTGCCCCCAGGCTCGCAGGGATCAGGGCAGCAACAGCAGCCCCAGCACCAGCAGCAGCAGGCTCGCACCCCAGAACCGGATCAC
>JBJTWP010000019.1:0-3238 GCA_046081805.1 Cyanobacteriota bacterium | reverse complement strand
ATCAGCCGCGAGCAGCAGAATGCCAAGGGCGGTCGGATGTACATCCAGGATCGGGTGCTGGAGTTCGCCGATGAGATTTTCGAACTGATCGAAAACCCCAAGACCCATGTCTACATGTGTGGTCTCAAGGGCATGGAGCCTGGCATCGACGAGGCGATGACCGCCGCGGCCGCCGCCAAGGGCCTCACCTGGTCCGAGCTGCGTCCCCAGCTCAAGAAGGCCGAGCGCTGGCACGTGGAAACCTATTGATCGGGTTGCGATCGGCTCCTGCATGCCCGCCGCAAGGCGGGCTTTTTTTGCGTTTGCCCACAGGGCCCATCACAAAATCCGCCAACGCTTGGGTCTGGCGCCTGGCGCCGTTAAACCAGAGGTCAGCCGCCCACCTCAGATGAGCACCGTGCTCACCAACCCCCTGCGCGTGGGGCTCCGCCAGGAGCGGGTGATTCCGCCCCAGTGCCTGGTGATCTTCGGGGCCAGCGGCGATCTCACGCACCGCAAGCTGGTGCCGGCGCTGTTTGAGCTCTACCGCCAGCGGCGCCTGCCCAGTGAATTCGCCGTGGTGGGCTGTGCCCGCCGCCCCTGGAGCGATGACGAGTTCCGCTCCCGCATGGCCGAGGCCCTGGCCGACACGATCGCCGAGCACCGCCACGCCTGGGAGCGCTTCAGCCAGGGGCTCTTCTACGAACCGGCCGACCTCTCCGACCCGGCCTCGATCGTGCGGCTGGGGGAGCGGCTGGAGACGATCGACCGGCAGCGCGCCACCCGCGGCAACCGCACCTTCTACCTCTCGGTGTCGCCCACCTTCTATGGCAGCGGCACCCGCGCCATGGCCAATGCGGGCCTCCTGGCCGACCCCGACCGCAGCCGGGTGGTGATCGAAAAGCCCTTCGGCCGTGATTTCGGCAGCGCCCAGGAGCTCAACCGGATCGTGAAGGCCTGCGCCAAGGAGCGGCAGATCTACCGGATCGACCACTACCTGGGCAAGGAAACGGTCCAGAACATCCTGGTGCTGCGCTTCGCCAACACGATCTTCGAGCCGATCTGGAACCGCAACTACATCGCCAACGTGCAGATCACGGCCGCCGAAACGGTGGGGGTGGAGGAGCGGGCCGGCTACTACGAAACCTCCGGGGCCCTGCGCGACATGGTGCAGAACCACCTCACCCAGATGCTGGCCCTCACCACGATGGAGGCCCCGGGGCGCTTCGATCCGGAGGCGATGCGCAACGAGAAGGCCAAGGTGCTGCAGGCCGCCCAGCTGGCCAACGAAGCCGAGCCCTGGAAGTGCTGCGTGCGCGGCCAGTACAGCGCCGGAGGCTCCAGGGCCAACCCGATCGCCGGCTACCGCCAGGAGCCCGGAGTGAATCCGAACAGCACCACGGAAACCTATGTGGCGATGAAGCTGTTCATCAACAACTGGCGCTGGCAGGGGGTGCCCTTCTACCTGCGCACCGGCAAGCGGCTGCCGAAGCGGGTGAGCGAGGTGGTGCTCACCTTTCGCGAGGCGCCGGTACACCTCTTCGATGCCGCCGGCGGCGCCCCGATCGCCAACCAGCTGATCCTGCGGATTCAGCCGGATGAGGGGGCCGAGTTCCGCTTCGAGGTGAAGGCGCCGGGCTCGGGGATGCGCAGCCGGCCGGTGGACATGGCCTTCAGCTACGACGAGAGCTTCGGCGAACCCAGCGACGAGGGCTACGTGCGCCTGCTGGCCGACGCCATGCTGGGCGATCCCACCCTCTACACCCGCAACGACGAGGTGGAGGCGGCCTGGCGGATGTACACGCCGCTGCTGGAGCTGATCGAGGATGCCCCCTGGCAGCTGCCGGTGCACCCCTACGAGGCCCGCACCTGGGGTCCGGCCGCCGCCGATGCCCTGCTGGCCGATGACGACCTGGGCTGGCGCCGCCCCTGATTCCCCGCCCAGGGCTGCCTCGGCCCGACTGTTTCACCGATCCCCGCCTGCTCGCCCCGTTCCGTCGTTTCGCTCGCCATGGCCGCCCAGCTCACCCTCCAGGCCCCCACCGCCCTCCCCCCCAGCGAACTGGGCAGCTATCTGGAGCAGCTGTGGCAGCACGACCTGGAGAACTCCGCCGGCGCCGCTACCTTCTCGCTGGTGGTGTGGGAGGGCTCCTGGCTGGAGCAGCAGCTGGTGCGTACCGGCAAGGCCGATGGTCCGATCACCGGCCTGCTCAGTTCCAACCTGCTGGAGGCGGCCCGCTCGGAGGTGCCGAGCTGCGGCCTGCCGCTGAGCACGGCACCGATGGATCCCAGGCTGGCCTGGGCCCTGGGCAAGCTGCCCGGCAACCACCAGGCCGAGGACCTGCGGGGCCAGTTCGTGGAGAGCGCCATCAGCGCCCAGATGCCGCGGCGGCTGATCACCCTGGCCCCCACCCTGGATGGCGCCCGGCCCCTGGAAACCCTGGTGGCGGCCTACTGCCCGCTGCCGGAAGACGGCGGCGCCGGCGCCGCCTGCGGCGATGTGGTGGTGCTCCGCGGTGGCATGGGTTCGCTGCAGCAGGGGCTCAACCTGGTGCAGCCCCTGATCCACCCGGAGCTGCCCTGCTGGGTGTGGTGGAACTCCAGCCTGGATGAGGCGCCCGAGATGCTCGATGCCCTGGCACTGCCCAACTCCCGACTGGTGGTGGACAGTTCCCTGGGCAGCCCCCGCCGCTGCCTCGACCTGCTGGTGGAGCGGATCCAGGCCGGCCAGACCATCAACGATCTGAACTGGCTGCGGCTGCGCTGCTGGCGCGAGTCGCTGGCGATGGTGTTCGATCCCCCGGCCCGGCGTGATGCCCTGGCCCAGGTGGTGCAGCTCGACATCGACGTGGAGGGCGACCACCCGGTGAAGGGCCTGCTGCTGGCGGCCTGGATCGCCGACCGGCTCGGCTGGCACCTGGTGAGCAGCTATCGGGTGCCGGGCGATGGCGACGGCAACGATGGCATTGGCGCCGAGTTCGAGCGCAGTGACGGCCATGGTGTGCAGTTCCGCCTGATGCCGGTGCCGGTGGGGGCCCCCAAGATCCACCCCGGCGCCCTGGTGGGGCTGCGCCTGATCTGCCAGCGCAGCAGCGGCACGCCCCTGTGCGTGATCCTCTGCTCGGAGTCGGGCGGCTGCATGCGCCTGGAATCGGGCGGCATGGCCAGCATGGAGCTGGCTGAGGATGTGGTGCCGCGGCCGAACGAAAGCGAGGAGATGGAGCGGGCCCGCCTGCTGGGCGGCAGCCACGACTCCACC
>JBJTWP010000018.1:0-3499 GCA_046081805.1 Cyanobacteriota bacterium | reverse complement strand
AGCCGGAGCCATCGAACGGGCCGCCGAGGGCCTGGGAGTGCAGCAGGATCCGCACGCTCTCCAGGGTGGAGGCACAGAGCACCACCAGCGGTGCGGCCAGCCGCAGGTGCTCCTGGCTGGTCCCATCCACGAACACCACCGCCTCGACCCGCCCGCCGCCGGCCCCCAGCTCCAGGTGGCTCACCACCGAATCGGGCCGCACCACCACCCGGCCCGTGGCCAGGGCCCGCGCCAGCGTCACGCCGCAGCTGCTGGAGCGGGGCCAACCATCGCCATGGTGCAGGGGGAAGCCGCGGGAGTGAATCAGGGGCAGGCCCAGCTCCCGGCCGATCGTCCGTCGCAGGTGCTCCTCTCCGGGGGTGAAGGGCAGGGGATCCCCCAGCTCCCCGTCGGGGAGCTGGGGCAGGCCATCCCGACCGCCCCGCACCCCTAGCAGCCGCTCCAGCCGGGTGTAGTAGGGCGCCAGGTCGGCGTGGCCGATCGGCCAGTCGGGGCTGAGTCCGTCGCGGCTGCCCGCCTTGAACTCGTGGTCCGACAGCCGCAGGGTGATGCCACCCCAGGTGAGGCTCTTCCCCCCCACCTGGCGCCCGCGCGTCCAGAGGAACGGTGCGTCGGCCGGCGTGAGGTAGGGGTTGAGCCGCTCATCGACAAACAGCTCCGGGTTCTGCTTCCAATAGCCAGGGTGATGGCGTTGGCGGTGGTGCCTGCCGCTGGCCAGGTTGGCGACGCGACGCAGGCTGTTGAGGGGCTCGGAACCCAGGGCCTGGCGGGCCTGGAGCTGGGGTCCGGCCTCCAGCACCAGCACCTTCAGGCCGGCCTCGGCCAGCACCATCGCCGCCACGCCGCCGGTGGCACCGGAGCCCACCACCACCGCATCCGGGCTGAAACCCTCCGGTCCGGGGTCGGCAGCAGGCGGCATGGAGGGCGAGGGTGAGGGGATGGCCGAGGGCGAGGGGCTGGCCCTGAGCGGAGCTCCACAGGCCATGAAAAACCCCGACAGGGGCACTGCCGGGGCTTTCAGGCGTTGGTGGCGGGGGGCGGATTTGAACCACCGACCTTCGGGTTATGAGCCCGACGAGCTACCAGACTGCTCTACCCCGCGGCGACCAACGAACCATAACAGGTCGGTGTTCTTGGCTACCTGGGAGCGCCGCTGCGGAGCCGCCCCCGCTCAGGTGCGCCATTCAGGTGCGCAATTCTCCCCGCACCTCGAGCCGGAGGTGGGCCGCGGGAACCATGAACTGCTGGCGCAGCTCCTCCAGGGACCCCGGGGTGATCCAATCGAGCTGCTCCAGCAGCCGCAGGGCCACGGCGTGCTTGGCGCGGGCGGAGCCATCGTCCACCTTGATCGCCACGCCCATCCCCTCGCCCACGCGGCTGAGGCACTGGATGCCCTCGGCACCGCCCTTGCTCAGCACCTGGCCCAGGCCGCGGCGCATCAGTTCCGTGTCGAAGCGCCCTTCGCCCGCCACCAGATCGGGGTGGGCGAGCATGGCGCGGCTGAGGCGTTCCAGATCGGGCTGGGCCCCCGCCCCCAGGTGGGCAAACAGCAGGGCCATCTGGGCCAGCTGCAGCTGCAGGGTGGGGGCACCGCAGTCATCGCGGGCGCTGAGCAGCTCCGCCGGGGGCAGGGCCAGCAGCTCGGCCACCCGCTTGAGGATCTCCTGCTGCAGCGGATGCTCGGGCTGCAGGTAGCTCTCGCTGCTCCAGCCCAGGCGACGGCAGGTGGCCAGGAAGGCGGCGTGCTTGCCCGAACAGTTGTGCTCCAGCGGGCTGGAGCCCCCCCCGGGCACCGGACACTGCAGCTGTTCGGCCTCGAGCTCGGCACCCCACAACAGCCGGAAGGCCTCCCGGGCGTGGGCCGGGGTGCCCGCATGGGAGGCACAGGCGATCGCCAGGCCCCGCTCGCCACAGCCCACCTGGTCGGCGGTGCCGCTGGCCACGAACACGGTGGCCTGGAACGGCTTGAGGGCGGAACGGATGAAGCTGAGCTGCTGGGGATCGCCCGCCCTCATCAGCACCCGGCCGCGGCTGTCACACACCACCGCATGAACGCGGTGCCGCGATTCCACGATGCCCTCCCGCAGCAGCCGCACCTCCAGCGGCGGTGCACCGCCCCTGGAGGAACCGCCGAAGCCGGAGGACAGGGTCATGCAGCGGGAACGGGCCGATACGACAGAGCCTGACAGAGGCTTGCCCCGAGCAGCATCAAGGTGGCCGCCAGGCCAATGCCCTGCTGCAGCCGCAGCAGCACCGGCCGCACCTGATGGGTGGCCACCAGCAGGTCCTGCTGACGCCAGGCCAGGGGCTTCTCCCACACCTGGCCGTCATACCAGCCGGATTCCTCGTATTCCACCCGCTCACTGATCAGCCGCCGGTGGACGTAGCTCCAGCCCAGCCACTGGCGCACCAGCATCAACACCGGCAGGGCGAATGCGGCCACGGCGCCGGCGAGCACCATGCGGGCGGGGTCGTGGCGGAGCACCCAACTGCCGCTGGCCACCACCACCGTGATCGGCAGCAGGGTCAACCAGCTGATGGCCAGGGGCCGGATCAGACCTGCAAACGTTTCAGCGGGCCAGGCGAAGAACCACGACTCGCGCAGCTGTTCGTATTCCTGGAGGGGCCGTTGCTCGGGCGGTACCGGGCAGGCAACGGCATTCACGGATCAGGGGGATGCGGCTTGGCCGGAGCCTAGGTAGCGCACCTGTTCGCCGTGGCCCCAGAACGATTCCAGGTCGTAGTAGCTGCGTTCTTCGGGCAGCAGCACATGCACGATCACCTCGCCGTAGTCGAGCAGCACCCAGCGCCCCTCAGCCTGGCCCTCCCGGCGCAGCGGCAGCCGGCCCGTGTCCAGCTCGAGCCTGTCCTCCACGGAGCGGGCGATGGCGCGCACCTGCACATCGGAGAGCCCGCTGCAGATCACGAACCAGTCGGCCAGGGAGCTCACCTCCTCCACCCGGATCAGGCGGATGTCCACGGCCTTGCGGTCGTCGCAGGCGTCGGCGGCCAGATGGGCCAAGGCCTCGCTTGCCCGGTCCCGGGTGGAGGCACCGCTGCCTTCAACGACTTCAGCCATACACGTTCTCGCTGGTGACGGATTGACGGGAGCCCTGCTGCTGGGCCAGTTCGGCCCGGGCCTTTCCGGCACTCTTGCGCAGGGCCTCGAGGCGGTCTTCGTAGAAGGAGCGCTTCTTCTTCTTGCGGGTCTGCTCCACCAGCTCCTTCAGGGCACCGCCCAGGCTCTTGTAGGCGTTGGGCAGGCTGTAGCCGAAGCGGCAGGCCAGATCGATGGCGCGCTCGTCGGCCTCGATCGCATCGCGCAGGCGCTTCTCGGAGTTGTTCTTGAGGTAAAGGCGGTAGCCGGCGAAACCGGAGAGCCCCAGGGCCATCAGCAGCAGCAGGCCGTCCTGCACCCACAGTTCACCGATGGCTCCGCCCAGGCCGATGGCCAGGGCGGCCATCTCCCAGCCGTCGCGGGGAATCGCATCGTTCTGGA
>JBJTWP010000017.1:0-9703 GCA_046081805.1 Cyanobacteriota bacterium | reverse complement strand
CGCTTCACCCGCAACGCCTTCTCGAGGGTGTAGTTCGTCTCGATGTCACCGCAGTGGATGGTCTGGCTGTTGTTGGTGGCCTTTGAGTTCACCCGGGCCAGCTGGTCGTAGCGCTCCACCAGGGCGATGCGGCCCAGATCGGTGTAGCGGGCCAGCTCGAACAGCAGGGCGGTGCCGCCCACGCCGCCGCCCACGATCAGCACATCCAGAGGCTGGGGCCCCAGATCGGCGCGATGGTCAGCGGCGACGGAGGTGGACTGGGGCGCGACGCTCAAGGATCCGGCGCAAGCTTGGGCCGGCCATCCTCCCTGAGCGTGGGCTGGGTTGGTGGCGCCCCCGGCTGGTGGGGTTGCGCTCAAGCGGGGGCGGTCAGGCCGTGGTTTAAACTCCAGTGGTACGGGCGATTAGCACAGCGGTAGCGCACTTCCTTCACACGGAAGGGGTCACTGGTTCGAATCCAGTATCGCCCATCTCAATCCCGTGGATTCATGGCGACGCTGCGGTTTCCCTGCCACCGGGCGAAGCCGGTGCCCTGCAGCTCCTGCATCCCGATCCCACCAGCTCTGTGAAGCAGACGACAGACCCAGAGGCCGTATCAGGTGACAATTCGACGATTCATGCCCCCGTCATCTGGCGGCGCTCCGCTTCTGATCGACCCCGCTGCCGCCAGCCTGCCCGAACTTGAGCGCCTGGGCCGAACCCTGTGTCAGGCCCGTGAAGCCCAGGGCCTGAGCGCCGGCGATCTGGCGGCCAGGCTCAACATGGGAATCGAGCAGCTGGAGGCGCTGGAGAACGGCAACCGCGAGCGGCTGCGGGAGGCGGTGTTCGTGATCGCCCAGGCCCGCCGCATCGCCGGCAGCCTCGGGGTGAACGTGGATGCGGACATCGAGGCCCTGCGCTCCAACCCGTCCTTCCTGCGCTCCAGGTCTGACGCTCCCCCCCGATCCCCAGCACCTGCGCCACGGCCGGCGACCGGATCCCCAGGCGCCGATGACCCTCCGCCCAGGCCCCTGCGGGTTGTCCCAGCCCTGGCGGCCGTGGCGGTGGTCGCCGGAATCGCAGCCGCGGCCGCGTCTCTGCAGCGCGGCCAACTGCCGTGGGGCCTGCCCCAGCTCCAGCTGCCCCAGCTCCAATCCCTGCTCGGACGCCCCAACCCCCCCAGGCCGGCTCCCGCCACGCCACCCCGCTCCGCCGCCACGCCTGCAGCGACCGGATCAACCCCACCAGCGATCGGTGCCAGCCTGCTGCTCGCCGCCAGGGGCCTCAGCTGGGTGGAAGTCACCACCCTGGAGGGCAGCACGCTCTTCCGTGGCAACCTCCAGGGGCAGAAGCGATTTCCGCTGGGCAGCGGCCTGCGGGTGCTGGCCGGCCGGCCAGATCTGGTGAGCGTGCAGGTGGGAACTGGAGCGGCCCGGGTGCTGGGGCCGATCGATGCGGTGGTGTGGCGACGCTTCTCGCCGGACCCTACGGCTCCCGCACCCTGAGGCTGAGCCCGGCCCCTTCTAGCACCGCCTCGCTGCAGGAACGAAGGCTCCAGCGCTCCAGGCTGAGATCCGACGGGGCTTCGCCGGCCTTGGGATCAGCGGGCACGAGCTCCAGCTCCAAGGCCTCAGGGCCAGCCGGGTGCACGCGAATCGCCCTGATCACTCCAGCCGGCCGGCGATCCAGCGCCGCCGCCAGGCGCAGCAATAGGGCCATGGTCGCGACGAGCCGTCGCTGCTCCCGCCCCTCAATCAGTTGCCAGGACTCGTGGCGCTTCTTCGGCAGGCTGCGCCGGTGGTAGCGCGCCATCGCCGCCACCATCAGGTGCTCGACCTGGGAGTACCCCAGCAGCTCGCCATGGCGGATCAGGTACCAGGTGTGCTTGTGATAGGCCGAAATGTTGATGCTCTTGCCGCAGGTGTGGAGCTGGGCGGCGGCCCAGAGGAGGGGCCGGCCGCTGCCATCGTCGTGGTGCAACAGGCCGCGGGTTTGGTCGTAGAGGCTCAGGGCATGGCCCGCCACCCGCTCGGCCCGGGCCAGATCCACCCCGTAGCTGCGGGCCAGATGGAGCACCGTGCGTTCGCGGATCGTGCTCTGGAACGAGAAGCGATCACCCAGGAGTTGATTGCGCAGCATCCAGTCCACGATCAGGCCCTCCCGCAGGGCCCGCTCGCACACCACCAGCTCCCGCACTCCGAGCATGGCCATGGCGGTCTGGAGGATCAGGGAGCCCGCCACGATGATCTCGGCGCGGCGGTCATTGATCGGGGTCAGGGCCCGACGCTGTTCCGGTGTCATCGCCAGCAAGCGCGCCACCAGCTGGTCGAGGCGCTCCCTGCTGAGCCGGTAGCCCTGGAGCCGCAGGGGCGGCTTGGGATCTTCCGCAGCGGCGATGGCGGCCAGCGCCAGCGCCGTGCCGCTGGTGCCCACCATCAAGGGCTGCTCACCGGGCCGCAGGGCGGCCTTCACCTGGGCCACGGCCGGATCCAGCGCCCCCTGGATGTAGGCCCGCAGGAAGGAGGTGCGCTCCGGCGACAGCGGGTCCGGCTGGCCGAACTCCCGCTGCAAGCGCACGGCACCGATGCGGGTGCTGGTGAGGCTGCGGGCGTCCTGTCCATCCGCCAGCACCAGCTCGGTGGAGCCACCGCCGATGTCAAGGATCAGGTGGGGCTGCTCACCGAAGGCCATGGCCGAGAGCACGCCCAGGTAGATCAGGCGGGCTTCCTGAGGCCCGCTCACCAGGTCCACGCTCAGCTCAAGCTGCTCCTGCAGGGCCTGCAGGAAGGCGGGGCCATTGGGGGCTTCGCGCACGGCGCTGGTGGCGGCCGTCACGATCTGCTCCACCCCATGGCTGCGGGCCAGATCGCGGCAATGACGCAAGGTGCGGTGGGCCCGCTCGATCGCCTCGGCGCTCAGATCGCCCGTGTCCGGATCCCGATCGCCGAGCCGCGTGGTGCTCTTCTCGGTGAGCACCACGGAGAAGCTGCGCAGCACCGGGTCCACCTCGGCGATCACCAGGTGGGTGGAGTTGGTGCCGATGTCGATGGCCGCCACCCGGCGCCGCTGCTCCGGGTCCCTGGCGCCCTGCCCGGAGACGGGAGCAGCGGCGGAACCGGCGGCGCGACTCTGGGCCAAGGTGGAACCGCATCCGGTGCGGCGGCCACTTTGCCATCCGCGCCGGCCGGTAGCGTGCGCTCCAACGCGGCACAGGCAGCGGCGGTGATTCAGGCCCGATTCAGCCAACGCCTCCAGGCCTGGATCGAACTGCTGCGCTGGCACAAGCCCAGCGGTCGCCTGATCCTGCTGATTCCCGCTGGCTGGAGCCTCTGGCTGCTCCCCGTCGCACCACCGCCCGCCGTGCTGGTGGGCCTGGTCGTGCTGGGAGGACTGGCAGTCAGCGGGGCGGGCTGCGTGGCCAACGACCTCTGGGACCGCCGCATCGACCCTCGGGTGGAGCGCACCCGCACCCGACCTATCGCCGACGGCCGCATCGGCGTGGCCGAAGCCCTGGTGGTGCTGGGGCTGGCCCTGGCCGCGGCACTGCTGGTGGTGCTGGCCCTGCCGGCCGAGGGGCGCGGGCTGAGCCTGGTGCTGGCGCTGACGGCCCTGCCCCCGGTTCTGCTCTATCCCTCCGCGAAGCGCTGGTTTGCCTTCCCCCAGGCGGTGCTGGCCCTGTGCTGGGGCTTCGCAGTGCTGATCCCCTGGGCCGCCGCCACCGGCAGACTGGCCGGGGGGTGGCCCCTGCTGCTGGCCTGGCTGGCCACCTTCTGCTGGACCTTCGGCTTCGACACGGTGTATGCGATGTCGGACCGGGACGACGACCGCCGGGTGGGGGTGCGCAGCAGTGCCCTGACCCTTGGGGTCCAGGCCCCGGCCGTGATCGGGGCCTGCTACGCCATCACCGTCGCGGCCCTGGCCATGGCGGCCGGGATCGTTGGCGTGCATGGGGCCTTCTGGCTGCCCTGGGCGCTCGCCTGCTACGGCATGGGCCGCGAGGTGCGGCGGCTGCAGCGGGCGGAAACCAGCGAGCGGCGCGGTGGCGCGGCCACCAGCCGCGGGTTCTATGGCCAGCAGTTCGCCGCCCAGGTGCGCCTGGGTGGCTTGCTGCTGCTGGCGCTGGTGTTGGGGCGGGCGGGCTGATGCGTCCCCTCAAACCAGGGGATCGGGTGCAGCTGGTGGCCGCCAGCTCGGCGCTGCTGGGCCAGGGAACCGCAGGTCGCCTGGCGGCCGGTTGCGCCGTGCTCGAGACCTGGGGGCTGGAGGTGCCTGGTGCCGAGGAGCTGGAGCGCCGTTGGCTGACGCGCCACTGGGGCTACCTCGCCGGCCGGGATGATCAGCGCCTGGCCGATCTCGACCGCGAAGCGGCACCGTTGCTGGCCTGCGTGCGCGGCGGCTGGGGCTCGGCCCGGCTGCTGGAGCACCTGCAGGCCCAGAACCGGCAGCTGCCGCAGCGCTGGCTGCTGGGCTTCTCGGATGTCACGTCGTTGCTCTGGGCCCAGGGCGCCCAGGGGCAGGGCGGTGCTGTTCACGGTCCGCTGCTCACCACCCTGGCGGCCGAGCCGGCCTGGAGCCAGGCGCGCCTGCGCCAGGTGTTGTTCGGGGAGTCACTGCCGCCCCTGCAGGGGGTGGGCTGGTGCGGCGGCGTGGCCACGGGCCCGCTGCTGGTGGGCAACCTCACCGTGGCCACGCACCTGCTGGGCACCCCCCTGCTGCCGCCGCTCGCCGGGGCGATCCTGGTGCTGGAGGACGTGGGCGAGGCGCCCTACCGGATCGAGCGGATGCTCACCCACTGGCGCCTCTGCGGTGCCCTGCAGCAACTGGCCGGCATCGGCCTGGGCCGCTTCAGCGGCTGTGATGATCAAGACGATCCGGAGGTTGCCGCTGAGCGCGTCGCCGGGCGGCGCTTCTCGCTGGAGCAGGTGCTGCGGGAGCGCACCGCCGATCTGGGCATCCCGCTGGTGGCGGGGTTGCCAGTGGGCCACGAGCCGGGCAACGCCGCCCTGCCGCTCGGGCGCACGGCCAGGCTGGACGGCAATGCCGGCACGCTGGACCTATTGGACTGACGTCCGCGCCGCCAGCACCGCCGCTGCGATCGTGAGATCGAACGGGGTGGTGAGCTTGATGTTCGACGGTGGCGCCTGGAGCACCTGAACGGGCAGCCCAAGCCGCTCGAACAGGGCCGCGTCGTCGGTGACGCTCCAGCCCTCCGCCGTGGCGGTGGCATGGGCCTGGCGCAACTGGTCCACCGGAAAACCCTGGGGGGTCTGGGCCGCCCAGAGGGCGCTGCGATCGGGGGTGGCGGTGATCGTGCCGCTGTCATCCACCTGCTTGATCGTGTCGGTGACGGGAGTGGCGGCGATCACCGCCGCACCTCCGGCCACCGCCGCCACGCAGCGTTCCAGCAGCTCGGGCTCCACCAGGCAGCGGGCGCCGTCGTGGATCAGCACGCCTTGGGCACCCGGTGGGAGTGCCGCCAGACCACGGCTCACGGAATCCTGGCGGGTGTCGCCCCCCAGAATCCACTCCACCGGGCGATCGGGATGGGCCGCCGCCACAATCGCCGCGATCGGCTCGGCATCCACCGGCTGGCCCACGATGCCGATCCAGCCGATCGCCGGGCAGGCCAGGGCCGCGTCGAGGGTCCAGGCGAGCACGGGCCGGCCGGCCAGCTGGACCAGCAGTTTGTTGCCCGCAGCCCCCATGCGGCGGCCGCTGCCGGCGGCGGCGATCAGCAGATGCATCGAGCCCTGACCACGAACAGCTGAAACGCAGCGGAGCGCACGGACGACTCCGGAGTGGCTCCATACAATCAGGCCGCAGTGCCAGAAATCCCGCGATGCGTGCCCTGTTCCTGATCCCGGGCACGGCCGCTCGCCAGCTCCAGCTCTTCCCCGCGGTGGCCGCCGTGGCTGAGCAGCTCGGGGCCCAGGTGCAGGTGGTGTGTGCCCCCCAGCTGATGGCCTGGTGGGGCCTCCATCCGGCGGTGGAGAAAGCGGTTCCCTTCTCCTTCGAGGCTGCCACCCTGGCGGACTGGTCGAACCTGCTGGGCACGGTGCGCGAGCCCGATTTCCAGCTTGTGATCAACCTGGCCAGCGGGCGCCCGGTCGACCTGATGCTGTCGATGAGCCACATCCCCACCCGGGTGGCCAGCGGCGGCTTCTCGGCCACGCAACGCGTGACCCCCCCCGCTGGTGGTTGGCCCGCCCAGGCGATGGAGGCCTATCTGAGGCCGATCGGCGTGACCCTCGATGCCGGCGGCTTCCGCCTGCGGCTGCCCCAGGCCGATCTGGAGGCGGCGGCCCCAACCCTCCCCGGCGGCAGCGGCCCCCTGCTGCTGCTGGCCCGCTCCGGCGCCCAGAACGACTGGCCGGCGGCCCAGTGGGGCGAACTGCCCGGCCGCATCCGCAGCCGCCTGGCCGATCTTCGGGTGGTGGAGAACAGCGCCAGCAGCCCTTCCGGCTCACCTCGGCAACAGGCGGCCCGGATGGCCAGTGCCGATGTGGTGCTGGCCAGTGATCCGGTCTGCACGGAACTGGCCCTGCTGCTGGGCCTGCCGCTGGTGGCCCTGGGGTCCGCCAGTCCCCTGCCCGAGCGCCAGGGGGTGCAGGGAGTGGGCCAGGCCGGCCAGCTAGGCGGCGTCAGCATCGAGTCGGTGCTCAGCGCCCTGGGCTTCGCCTGAGCCCTCCAGATCTTGACCTCGCCCCGCCGCCCGCCTTTGCGCCGCGTTCGCCCGCCCTCGCGCCGCTCCAGTCGGCCCTGGCTGAGGCCGCTCCTGGGGCTGATCGTGCTGGTCAACCTCGCGGCGATCGGCTACCGGTTCACCGATGGCTGGGACTGGGGCGACTGCTACTGGATGGTGCTGATCACCCTCAGCACCCTCGGCTTCAGCGATGGCACGACCCAGGTGGTCACCAGTGGTGGTCGGGTCGTCACCGCCCTCGCCCTGATGGGGGGGCTTGTGGTGGTGCAGATGGCCATCCAGAGCGTGCTGGGTCTCTCAGAATCGGGCTACTTCCGGCGCCTGCGCGAGCGCCGCTTCCGCCAGTGGCTTCGCTCGATGGACAACCACGTGATTCTTTGCGGCTACGGGCGAATCGGCCGCGAGATCGCCCAGCAGCTCGATCGCGAGGGCGTGCCGCTGCTGGTGGTGGAGATGGACCCCGACCGGCGCGAGGAGGCGGAAGACCTGGGCCTGGCCGTGCTCACCGCCGATGCCACCCTGGATGAAACCCTGATCGAAGCCGGCATCCACCGCTGCCGCAGCCTGGTGGCCGCCCTGCCCAGCAATGCCGCCAATCTCTACGTGGTGCTCAGCGCCCGCGGCATCAGGGCCGACTGCCGCCTGATCGCCCGGGCCGACAGCGAGGAGGCCGAACGCAAGCTGCGGCTGGCCGGTGCCGACCAGGTGGTGAGCCCGTATGTGGCTGGGGGCCGCACCATGGCCGCCACCGCCCTGCGCCCCCTGGCGGTGAACTTCATGGAGCTGCTGGCCGGCTCCGACTGCGAGGTGGAGGAGTTCCAGCTCAGCGATGAGTCCCAGCGACTGGAGGCACTGGAGGGCCGCACCCTGGCCGAGCTCCAGCTCGGCCGCCGCAGCGGCGCCATGGTGCTGGCGATTCGCAATCCGGTGACCGATGTCGCGGCGCTGCGCCGCTACCGGGGCGCACCGGTGGAGCAGGTTCGGCCAGCCAGCCTGGTCGCCAACCCCAGCGGCGATGTGCGCCTCGCACCGGGCCAGCTGCTGGTGGTGATGGGCAGCCAGGAGCAGCTGCGTCACTTCGGCAGACTGCTCGGTCCGGCCCTGGACGGGGTGGGCAGCATGCCGGCCTGAGGCGCGAACGGCGCGGCACCTACGCTCCAGCCCAGCTTCCTGCTGCGCCGATGGCCTCCGTCACCCCCCTTGCCGGTCAGGTTGCCCTGGTGACGGGGGCCAGCCGCGGCATCGGTGCCGCCATCGCCCGGGAACTGGCCAGCGCCGGTGCCACGGTGGTGGTGAATTACGCCAGCTCGCCGGCCGCCGCCGAGGCGGTGGTGGCCGAGCTCCAGGCGGCTGGCGGCCAGGCCTGGGCCCACCAGGCCAACGTGGCCGACGAGGAGCAGGTGGAGGCGCTGGTGAAGGCGGTGCTGGCCAAGGAGGGCCGCCTCGATGTGCTGGTGAACAACGCCGGCATCACCCGCGATGGCCTGCTGATGCGCATGAAGAGCGCCGACTGGCAGAGCGTGATCGACCTCAACCTCACCGGCGTGTTCCTCTGCACCCGCGCCGTGAGTCGCTCGATGCTCAAGGCCCGCAGCGGCCGCATCATCAACATCACCTCGGTGGTGGGGCTGATGGGCAACCCCGGCCAGGCCAACTACAGCGCCGCCAAGGCTGGCGTGATCGGCCTGACCCGCAGCTGCGCCGCCGAATTCGCCAGCCGCGGCGTCACCGTGAACGCCGTGGCCCCTGGCTTCATCGAGAGCGACATGACCGCCGATCTCGACCAGGAGCCGATCCTCAAGGCCATCCCCCTGGGCCGCATGGGCCAGCCGGCCGAGGTGGCCAGCGCCGTGCGCTTCCTGGCCGCCGACCCGGCCGCCGCCTACATGACCGGCCAGGTGCTGCAGGTGGATGGCGGCATGGTGATGCGCTGACGCCCTGGTTGCCGAGGGGCCTCAGGGCCCCCCCGTGGCGCCGGCGACCGGCTTGCCCAGCTCGTCCCGCAACTGGCGGATGCGCTGCAGCAGCCTGAGCCGGCGGCTGCGGGCCGTGAGCGTGAGGTAGACCCGCAGCGGGATGTACACCAGAGCCATTCCCAGCCCTGCGGCGGCGATGGCCAGAAAGATCAGCGCGTTGGCACTGCCGGTGGGATCGAGCACGCCATTGCCGGCGGACTGCAACGCCGACTCCAGGGCCGTCTCCAGCGATTCGGGCAACAGCTCCTCCATGGGCCGACCCTACCGGCGGCTTCCGCGCCGCGCATCCTTTCGTTCCGGTCTCCATTCGGCTATCCCCACCAGTCAGCTCGCGTGGGCGCGTGGGAGCCTGAGTTCACAACGTGCGCAGCGCCCCATGGCCAAGCTGGTCAGCTTCTCCGACGCCTCCCGTGCCTCCCTCGAACGGGGCGTCAACGCCCTTGCCAATGCGGTGAAGGTGACCATCGGCCCCAAGGGCCGCAACGTGGTGCTGGAGAAGAAGTTCGGCGCCCCTGACGTGATCAACGACGGCGTCACGATCGCCAAGGAGATCGAGCTCGAAGATCACATTGAAAACACAGGTGTCGCCCTGATCCGCCAAGCTGCCAGCAAAACCAATGACGCCGCTGGTGATGGCACCACGACGGCCACGGTGTTGGCCCACGCCATGGTGAAGGCTGGCCTTCGCAATGTGGCCGCAGGTGCCAATGCCATCACCCTCAAGCGGGGCATCGACAAAGCCACTGATTTTCTGGTGAGCAAGATCGAGCAGCATGCCCAGCCCATCAGCGACAGCAATGCCATTGCCCAGGTGGGCACCATCTCCGCCGGTAACGACGAAGAAGTGGGTCGGATGATTGCCGACGCCATGGACAAGGTAGGCAAAGAAGGGGTGATCTCCCTGGAGGAAGGCAAGTCGATGACCACCGAGCTGGAGGTCACCGAGGGCATGCGCTTCGACAAGGGCTACATCTCGCCCTACTTCGCCACCGACACGGAGCGCATGGAAGCGGTGCTCGATGATCCCTATATCCTGATCACCGAC
>JBJTWP010000016.1:0-2603 GCA_046081805.1 Cyanobacteriota bacterium | reverse complement strand
TTCACCCAGCCGGCCTCGAGGGTCCAGCGCTCCCCGGCCAGCCAGCGGGCCAGCACGCCGCCCGAGCCCACGGTGTCAGAGAAGCTCAGTCCCTGGATTCGGGTGCTGACGCCGCCGTAGCCGAAGAAGGGCACCAGCTGCAGCGCCTGGGCCTGCTTCTGCCAGAGGGTCCACACCAGCTCACCGGTGCCCAGCCAGCCGCTATCGCCGCTGATCAGCTGGCCCGGCAGACCCCGCAGGCCCACATCGGAGCCGAGGGTGAACTGCATGGAGGAGAGGAGCGGATTGAGCGCCACCTGGCCGCCGCCCCGCAGGTTGATCTGCCAGCTGGGGGCGAAGCCCCAGGCTGCCGAGACCAGGCCCCCCAGGGCCGTGGCCTGGCCAGGACTGATGCCCGCCTGGCCCAGTTCATTGATCTGATTGGCCGGGGTGAGGGAGCCGATCCCCTGCAGGGCGTAGACATTGCCGCTCCAGCCCACCCTGGGGGCAAGGCCGCTGCCGCTCAGGCCCACCCGCAGGTAGCCGATCTGGGGGGAGACATTCACCTCCTGGATGGCTGGAAAGAGGCTGCCGGACAGGTAGTTGTCGCTGCGGTTGAGGCTCAGTCCTGCGAAGGCCCCCCAGCGCTGGGTGAGGGTTTCCTTGAACACCCACTCCAGCTGACCGAGGCCCTGAAACTGGCGGGTGCTGATCCGGTCGGCTGGCGGCGCGAGCTCCACCAGGTTGCGGCGGCTGTAGCCGAAGGAGCCGGTGAGGTTGAACTGGTCGGCCAGGGGATAGGTGTAGCTGATCGAACTGATCACCGCCCCGAGATCGGGATTGAACGAGTCGGCGACGTTCAGCTCCCCGTAGAGCAGCAGCAGGTCGCCGGGGGTGGCGATCCCTCCCTTCACGAGCGTGCCAACGGCACGGCCATCACCGGTGCCGGAGGAGCCGTCATTGCGCAGGGAGATCTCACCCTGGAATGGCTGGGTTCCCAGCTCGGCATTCACCGTCAGCACCGCCTGGGTGGGGTCGCGGCCGAGGCGGGAGAGGCTGGTGCGCAGGTTGCGGACGGCACCCTGGCGCTGCAGCAGCCGCAGCTGCCGCTCCAGCTCGGTCAGGTTGAGCACCGACCCCTGCAGCGGACGCAGCAGGCGGGTCACCCGGCGCCGCAACCAGGGGTCCTGGATGGAGACGCGGACCTCCACGATCCGCCCCAACACGACCTCGAGGTAGCCGGGGGCGGGTGTCGTGACGGTGAACACCCGGGTGTTGAGGTAGCCGTCGGCCACCAGCCGTGCCGTCAGGATCGCGGCACAGGCCTTGAGACGCTCGTTCGGCTCGGCGATGCCAGCGCAGGTCTGGAAGATGGCGGCCAGTTCGCGGTCGCCATAGCCGGTGAAGCCCCGGACCTGCGGCAGGTCCTTACCGGGTGGGCTGGGGGGTGGGCTGGTGGAGGGCGCTGACGAGGGCCCCGGACTGGCGGGGGGGGTCTCACCCGGCTTCAGCTCAAGCGGCGGCGCGGGCCGCCGCCGCTCCAACCGCTGTTCACCGGCAGCTGGGCCGGGAAGTCGCACCGGGCCGTCCTGGAGCGGCGGGGCCACCAGCTGAGCCAGCAGAGTCAGCATCGAGGGCTGGCCGGCACGGTCCCGGATCTGTCGTAGTGCCGCAACCTATCGCGAAAGTGCCACCATCCCCTGCGTTCACCAGAACCAGGCCGGTGATGACCTCCGGTTGCCTTCCAAAGAACCCAGTCCCTCCGCCCCTCCCAAAGAATCCAGTCTCCTCCGCGTTGAACAACGACAGCGAATCGAGGGGGCAATGCAAATCCGGCAAAGGCAGATAAGGTGCAAAGGTGCTGTTGGGCACGCTGCACCATGACCCATCCCCGGTTCCTCGGCCCCTGGGCGCTGCTGTTGGCAGGCGTCCCCCTGCTGGCCAGCAGCCCTGCCCTGGCGGGGGAGGTCACCGCCAGTAGCGGTTCCCTGGGCCTGGGCTCAGCGCTGAACGGGGTGGTGGGAGGCAGCTGCGGCGCCGGGCTCTGCCAGGTGAGCGGCGGCACGGCGGCGGGCAGCAACCTCTTCCATCGCTTCTCGGCCTTCGACACCCGCGGCGCGATCACCGGTGTGAACGTGAACACCGGCGGCATCCCCAACGTGTTCATGGCGGTGCTCAACCCCGCCGGCAGCTTCATCGACAAGGCGGTGAGCTTCTCCGGGCCCACCAACCTGGTGTGGCTCTCCCCCGGCGGCATCAGCGTCAGGGGCGCCGGCGGCTTCGCCAACGTGCAGCAGCTGAACCTGAGCACCGCCACCGGCTGGAGGGTGGGGAGCGGTGTGTTCGATGCGGCCGGCACCACGGCGGGCCAGGCGGCCCTGCTCAGCGGCAGCCCGATCCAGGGCCTGGCCGGCGCGGTGAACGACCCCGCCGCCCTCAGCGCCCTGGGCCTGCAGACAAACGGCGATCTCAGCCTGGCGGGCGGATTGCTCACCGTGGAGAAGGAGCTGCTGCTCGATGCCAAGGGCGGCAATGTGCTGCTGCAGGCGGGCGGGATCGCTGTGCCGGCCGGCTCAGTGACGATCCAGGCGCAATCGGTGCTGCAGGCGGCTCCTGTGAGCGGT
>JBJTWP010000015.1:0-5036 GCA_046081805.1 Cyanobacteriota bacterium | reverse complement strand
CGTCGGCCGGATGGGACTTTCCCGAATAGATGACCTGGATCGGCCGGTCCGGGTCGGTGACCAGGGCATGCAGCCTGTCAACCCTGGAGGACGGCTGCCTGATCGGCATCGGCGCCATCGTGCTCAACGGCATCACGGTGGGGGCCGGGGCCCTGGTGGCGGCCGGCGCGGTGGTCACCCGGGATGTGCCCGCCGGCGCCCTGGTGATGGGGGCTCCGGCGGCGGTGAAACGCCAGCTCGATGCCGCTGCGATCGAGGCCCAGCGCCAGCACGCCCGCCGTTACCGCCAGCTGGCGGAGGTTCACGCTGGACTCCGTTAGGATCCCGCCATCGTTTTCCCCTCCCCCGCCATGGACCTCCGGCTGCTGCTCGTCGCTGCTCCGATCCTCCTGGCCGTGGGTTGGGCCGCCTTCAACATCGGCCGCGCCGCCGTGGGTCAGCTGCAACTGATGCTCAAGCGCGCCCGCGCCTGATGGTCGTCGTCATCGGTGCCGGCCTGGCCGGCACCGAAGCCGCCTGGCAGATCGCCGAAGCCGGGATTCCGGTGCGGCTGGTGGAGATGCGGCCTGTGCGCCCCTCCCCGGCCCACCACAGCGGTGATTTCGCAGAACTGGTCTGCAGCAACAGCTTCGGCTCCCTCTCCCCCGACCGGGCCGCCGGCCTGCTGCAGGAAGAGTTGCGGCGCCTGGGATCGCTGGTGATCCGCACCGCCGACGTCCATGCGGTGCCCGCCGGCGGCGCCCTGGCCGTCGATCGGGGCCGCTACAGCGCCGCCCTCACCGCCGCCCTTGAAGCCCATCCCCTGGTGACGGTGGAGCGGCGCGAGCAGCTGGCACTGCCGGACCCGGAGGAGATCGCCGTGCTGGCCACCGGCCCCCTCACCGGCGCCGCCCTGGCCGACGACCTGCTGCGCTTCACCGGCCGGGAGTCCTGCCACTTCTTCGATGCCGCCAGCCCGATCGTGGAGGGGGAGGGCATCGACCTGTCGGTGGCCTTCCGGGCCAGCCGCTACGACAAGGGCGACGCCGACTACATCAACTGCCCCATGGTCCGGGAGCAGTACCTCGCCTTCCGCACCGCCCTGCTGGAGGCCGAGAAGGCGGAGCTGAAGGATTTCGAGCAGGAGAGCGCCACCTTCTTCGAGGGCTGCCTGCCGATCGAGGAGCTGGCCCGCCGCGGTGATGACACGATGCGCTACGGCCCGCTCAAGCCGATCGGCCTCTGGGATCCGCGCTGGGGCGACCTGAACGACCGCGAGGTGCGCCGAGCCCATCGCGCCCATGCCGTGGTCCAGCTGCGCCAGGAAGACCGGGATGGCCGGCTCTGGAACCTGGTGGGCTTCCAGACCAACCTGAAATGGGGGGAGCAGAAGCGGGTGCTGCGGCTGATTCCAGGGCTGGAGCAGGCCGAGTTCGTGCGCTTCGGGGTGATGCACCGCAACACCTTTCTGGAATCCCCCCAGCTGCTCGACGCCACCCTGCAGTTCCGCCAGCGACCCAACCTCCTGGCGGCGGGCCAGATCACGGGCACGGAGGGCTACGCGGCGGCGGTGGCCGGTGGCTGGCTGGCTGGCACCAACGCCGCCAGACTGGCCCGGGGCCTGCAGCCGATCAGCCTGCCGCCCACCACCATGATCGGCGCCCTCACCCATTTCATTGCTGAGGCCCCCTGCGGCGAGGGGGGCCGGCGCGGTGGATTCCAGCCCATGCCCCCCAATTTTGGCCTGCTGCCGGAACTGGCCGAGCGCATCCGCGACAAACGCCGTCGTTATGGCGCCTACCGGGACCGGGCCCTGGCGGATCTGGCGGCGGTGGCCGGCGACCGTGGCGATCCACAGGCCACAGCGCTAGCACTGGTGAGAGATCAAGAGCCCTGAGTTGATGCGCCGCCCCAAGATCTACCTGCACTGGACCGCCACCTCCTACCAATGGCGGCAACCCAATCACTATCACTCCATCGTGACCGGTGACGGAGTGGTGCACCGGCTGCATGACTACAACATCGACTTACCTGCTCACACCTACAGGCGCAACACCAATTCCATTGGCCTTGCCTGCGCCTGCATGGGCGGAGCGGATCCCTGGTCGACGCCGCCCAAACCGCTGCAACTGCAGAGCCTGTGTCGGGAGGTGGCCCGGGTGATCAAGCTCTGGGGCTGGAGCGAATCCGAGATCACCATCAAGAACATCCTCACCCATGCGGAGGCTGCCTCCAACCGGGACGGGGTGGTGATGCATGAGAATTACGGCCCCGTACCGTGGGGGGGAACCGGCGAACGCTGGGATTTTCTCTGTCTGCAGAAGAACGGTCCGAAGGATGGCGGTGATCAGCTGCGCCGCATGATTCGCGACCAGTTTGTTGGAACCATCCCTGGTGGAACCACGTCTGGGGGAACCACCCCTGGGGGAGTGGGGCCGCTGGCCAACCCCGCCACGGTGGGGCTGGAGGGCAGCAGGGCCAGCTCCATGCAGGTGCGGGGCGAGGCGATGGACGTGCTGGTGGACACCAAGGGAACCAGCTGGGCCAAGGTGAGTGATCTGTTGGCGGCCTATGACATCCCCTTCATCTGGGATGCGGGCCAGCGCCGCATCCTGCTCGGCTCTGCCACCCTCACGCCGCGCTATGCCCAAGATCAGGTCCCGGTGGGGGCTGGCTTGCCCACCGTTGACCTGGCTCTGCAGGGCGGGGCCTCCCCGGTGATCCTGGTGGGCCTGATCCATCAGGGCAAGGCCTATTGCCGGGTGCTGGAATTTGCCGAAGAGCTGGGGATTTCCACCGCGTTCAACCCCTTCACGCTGCTGGAGATGCGGGGCGGTTGAAGGATCGCGCCTGGCTGACGGGAGCTGCAGCAGCAACCTCCGCTGAGCCAGGATCAAGGCCCGGACGGTGGCTGGTGTCGCCAGCCGGGCCGCTGCTGAGGTCCCAGCCAGCGGGGCCCCATCGCACGCCTTCGCTCTGACAACCCAACGGGACTCCGACCGCCTTGTCCACGGCATCGCCGTGCTGCCGCCTGGCCTGGAGGAGGAGGGGGCCAGGGAGCTGGTCGGTCTGGGCGCCGATGCGGTGCGACCCCTGCGGCGGGCGGTGCGCTTCCAGGGCGATCAGGCCACGCTCTACCGGCTGCATCTGCAGGCACGGCTGCCGTTCCGGATCCTGCGGGAGCTCGCCCGCTTTCCCTGCCGCAGCCGGGAGGAGCTTTACCGGGGTGTGCAGCAGGCGGTTGACTGGCGGCATTGGTTGCCGCCGGAGCGCAGCTTCCGGGTGGATGCCAGCGGCACAGCACCCGGGCTCAACCACAGCCACTACACCGCCCTGCAGGTGAAGAACGCGCTGGTGGATTGGCAGCGCAGCACCTGGGGGCGGCGCTCCTCGATCTCGCTCGATGATCCCGACCTCTGGCTCCATCTCCACCTGAGCCCTGGCCGGCCGGGGCAGACGGCCGCTGCCACCCTCAGCGTGGATGGCAGCGGCGAGAGCCTGCACCGCCGCGGCTACCGGGCCGCCATGGGTCTGGCACCCCTGAAGGAGAACCTGGCGGCAGGCCTGATCGCACTGACCGGCTGGGATGGCAGCGTGCCGCTGGCCGATCCCCTCTGCGGTAGCGGTACCCTGCTGATTGAGGCAGCCAGCCTTGCCCTCGGGCTGGCCCCTGGCATCGGCGCTGAGGGGGCCCGGTGCTTCGCGCTGCAGCGCTGGCCCGACTTCAACCCCCAGCTCTGGCACCAGGAGGTGGCGGCAGCCCGTGCCGTGGCCTCCGGGGCCGGCCAACGCTGGACCGCGGACCGCCCCCTGGCGCCGCTGCTGGGCCTGGAGCGGGATCCGGAGGTGCTGGCCCAGGCCAGCCACAACGCCAGCCTCGCCGGGGTGGCCGCCTGGATCCAGCTGCGGCAGGGCGACTGCCGCGATTTCCAACCACCGCCGGGCCCCGGTGTGCTGGTGTGCAACCCGCCCTATGGCGCCCGCCTCGGCGAGCCTGAGGCCCTGGAAACCCTCTACGCGGATCTGGGGGCCATGGTGAAGCAGCGCTGCTCCGGCTGGACGCTGTGGCTGCTGAGCGGAAATCCACAGCTCACCGGCGCCCTGGGCCTGAAGGCCGGTCGCCGCATCCCGGTGAGCAACGGCGGCATCGACTGCCGCTGGCTGCGCTACGAGATCCGCTGACCTCGGAGCCCCACCAGCAGCACCACCAGCGAACGGGCCTGCACCTCGTAGGCGTGGTCGGGGAGCGGCGGCGCCTCCGCCCAGGCCACGATGTCGTCGGGGCTGGCCATGGCGGTGTCGATCCAGCGATGCCAGGGCTCGGCGCCGAAGGGCGCGTCACCATCGGCGCTGGTGGTGGGCGGCAGCAGGAAGCGGAGGGGTTGCCACCAGGCATTCACCATCAGGTGCAGGCGGAAGCGATGGTTAACACTGGTGAGGGTGCAGGCCAGGGAGTGGGAGTCGCTGCTCCAGTCGGGTTGGAAGGGCAGCACGCCATGCCACTGGATCGAGCAGCGCTGGAGCAGCTCCACCAGGGTGAGGGGTCGCGGCTCGGCCACCAGGTCACGGTGCTGGCGCTGGGCGATCAACTCCCGCACGAACCGCAGCAGATCGGCGTTGGTCTGCACCAGGGTCCAGTCGAACCAGCTGATCGGGTTGTCCTGGCCGTAGGCGTTGTTGTTGCCCCGCTGGCTGCGGGCCACCTCATCCCCCATCGTCAGCATCGGCGTACCCATCGCCAGCAGCAGCAGGGCCAGGGCATTGCGCATCTGTCGGCCCCGCAAGGCCAACACGGCCGGGTCGTCACTGGGGCCTTCCGCGCCACAGTTCCAGCTGGCATTGTCATCGGCGCCGTCGCGGTTGTGCTCGCCATTGGCCTCGTTGTGCTTGGTGTTGAAGCTCACCAGATCGGCGAGGGTGAAGCCGTCATGGCAGGTGATGAAATTGACGCTCTCCTCCGCCTCTCGCCGCCGGGCGCCGTAGATGTCGGGGCTGCCGATCAGCCGCTGGCCCGCCGCCCAGGCCAGGCCGCCATCGCCCTTGAGGAAGCGGCGCAG
>JBJTWP010000014.1:0-3472 GCA_046081805.1 Cyanobacteriota bacterium | reverse complement strand
CTTAAAATCCGCAGGCCGCCAGGCTGTGGGGGTTCAAGTCCCCCTGCCCCCATCGCTCAGAAGGCTTGCGGCGCAGGCTCGAAAGCTCGCCGAGGAACGGGCCGGCACCGGCAACAGGCCGGGACTTGAAGCGCCATCGCCTGGAGCGGGAACCCTTCTGAATTCAGGCCGCCGCAGCAGAGCAGCTGCACCGGCGCACCGCGCCGCAGCGCCCCGAGGCTGAGATGGGCACTGGTGAGCCCGCGATCGTCGCCCAACGCCCGTTCTCGGCTCCCGTGAGCTGATGTGGCCGATATCCTGGCACGATCGTAATCTTCCGGCTCCGCTGCTGAATGCAGCGCAGCCAGCTGGATCAGCGCCCACAACTCGAGCGCCACCAGACGGGCTTACCTGTCCCCGCCAGCCAGCTGAGCCGGCGTGTCGAGCTATACCGATGTACCAGGCTTTACAAGATATCCCAGGGGAGGTGCACACCGTTGCGCTCAGAGCAGAGCGCCAAACAGACACCACATATGGTGTGGTTTTTACCCCCATGGATGCAGTGTCCCAAACAGACACCCAGGGCTGACGCCCCGCCTGGGCACCGGCCACCCGCCAGGACAGACAGACGGGCAGCCGTCTGGCACACTCCCTGCCTGGCAGCGAGGGGCGGCCTCGAACCGTCCGCGCATGCTGCTTGTCGAGGAGCATGCCAGCCGCCCTCCAGGAGCGTGGACCGCCTCCAGCAGCCGTGGGGCGTGCTCATGGCTCTCTTGCTTCCGCTCGTTCTTGTCTGAGCGGTGTCATACAGCACAGCATTGGAGCGTAACGATCAACTGGCAGTGCGATCCCGTCGTCGAGATGTAGATCGAGGGCTCAGCGCAGAAAACGCAGCAGATCGAGAAGGAAATCTCGTTGCTCAACTAGATGCATTCCGAATCGATGCACTCCGAACTCGACTTGCCAGCCTGAAATTGGACCAGGCCAGCACGCGCAAGAACCCATGGGCCGTGATCTGAGTCAGCCCAGGCGGACCGCGCCGTTGTCCAGTCCCTGGCGGAAATCGGCCACGGTGTTCACCAGGCCCTCCGCCAGCGGGATCCGAGCCCGCCAGCCCAGGGCGGCAAGCCGGCTCACGTCCAGCTGCTTCTTGGGGGTGCCGTCGGGCTTGCTGGCATCCCAGTGAATCTCGCCTCGAAAACCCGTAGCTGCCGCCACTGTCTCCGCCAGCTCGCGGATGGTCAGATCAACCCCCGTGCCCACGTTCAGGAAGGACAGGGGAGCGCCAGCGTCATCCAGCGGGGCCTCGGCTCCAGCGGGACTCCAGTGCTCCAGAGCAAACACACAGGCCTCGCCCAGATCGTCCACATGCAGGAATTCGCGCAGCGGCGTGCCTGTACCCCAACAGCTCACGCTAGGCAGCTGGGCCAGGGTGGCTTCATGGAAACGGCGGATCAGGGCGGGCAGCACATGGCTGTGCTGGGGATGATAGTTATCTCCGGGCCCGTACAGGTTGGTCGGCATCAGGCTGATCGCATCAAAGCCATACTGCAGGCGCAGTGCCTGGCAGAGCTTGATCCCGCTGATCTTGGCAATGGCATACCACTCATTCGTGGGCTCCAATGCTCCAGTGAGCAGAGCTTCCTCCCGGATCGGCTGCTCAGCGAATTTGGGATAAATGCAACTGCTACCGAGGAACAGCAGCCGGCGCAAGCCACTGCGCCAGGCTGTTTCAATCACATGGGTCTGGATCTTTAGGTTCTCCAGCAGGAAATCGGCTGGAAAGCTGTTGTTGGCATCAATTCCACCCACCTTGGCTGCGGCAATGACCACCACATCAGGCTTGTGCTCGTCGAACCAACTCTGAACCGCCGCCGGCTCCAGCAGGTCCAGTTGCTGACGGCCAGCGGCAAGCAGGGCACCCCCCTGGGCTGGATCGCCATAGCCTGAGCGCTGCAGGGCCTGGCAGATGGCACTGCCGGCCATGCCCCGGTGACCGGCCACGAAGATACGATCCGAGGGCTGGATCAGTCGAGTGGTGTCTGCGCTGACCATCAGCCCAGTCCCGTCCGCGCCCGCTCCACCGCCAGCGGATTGGAGGGTGGGTTCTCCATCGAACCCACCACGTTGAAGCCCTTCAGCCGCAGGATCGCCTCCTTGCGGGCTTCCTCCCGATCCGCCGCCACCATTTCGGCCACCAGCTCCTCCAGGGTCGTGGTGGGGGTCCAGCCCAGCTTTTCACGCGCCTTGCTGGGATCACCCAACAGGGTTTCCACCTCCGCCGGGCGGAAATAGCGTGGGTCGATCCGCACCACCACCTCTCCGGTGTTGCGCCGTCCGATCTCCCGCACCCCCTCATCTTCCCACTCCAACGCGCCCCAGCCCAGTTCCGCTGCGGTGAGCTCGATGAAGCGCCGCACCGATTCCTGGCGGCCGGTGGCGATCACGAAATCCTCGGGCGGACCCTCCTGCTGGAGCATCCGCCACTGCATCTCCACATAATCCCTGGCATGGCCCCAGTCCCGTAGCGAATCGAGGTTGCCCATGTAGAGACAATCCTCCAAGCCCTCGTTGATGCGCGCCAGCCCACGGGTGATCTTGCGGGTCACAAAAGTTTCGCCCCCGTCGCGGTGATTCGTGATTGAATAGAACACCGTTGCAGGCGTACATGCCGTAGGCCTCACGGTAATTCACCGTGATCCAGTAGGCGTAAAGCTTGGCCACCCCGTAGGGACTACGGGGATAGAATGGGGTGGTTTCTTTCTGGGGAATTTCCTGAACAAGGCCGTAGAGCTCACTGGTGCTGGCTTGATAGATACGCGTCGTCTTGGTAAGTCCCAGCATGCGCACCGCCTCCAGGATCCGCAGCGTTCCCAGGGCGTCACTGTTGGCTGTGTACTCCGGCGCCTCGAAGCTCACCGCCACATGGCTCTGGGCCCCCAGGTTGTAGATCTCATCGGGTTGCACCTGCTCGATGATCCGGATCAGGTTTGTGCTGTCGGTGAGGTCGCCGTAGTGAAGGGTCAGCCGCTGATCGAGCTCGTGCGGGTCTTGATAGAGATGATCAATCCGAGCGGTGTTGAAGCTGCTGGCGCGGCGCTTGATCCCATGAACTTCATAACCTTTATCCAGCAGCAGCTCAGCCAGGTAGCTGCCATCTTGGCCGGTGATCCCGGTGATCAGTGCTTTCTTGCCGCTCAAAGGTTTCGCGCTGAATGCGATGCACTGTGCAAAGCATACGGCTCGTTGTTGCAAACCACAACCGGCGGGCCCTGGCTCCTGGGCCGGGGGCCTCGCCCTGGTGGGCCGAACCCTCACCTGATCTGGCCCACCACCCAGCTGGAGAAGCTCTGGCTGAGCAGCGGCGACGGCTCAGACCGGCTGGCCGATCCCGACCTGCGCTTCAGCTCCTGGCTCGCGGCCACCAAGGCCACGAACCAACCCCCCCCCCGGACAGAAACCATCGGCGGGCAGTCGCCAGCACCCGGCAGCT
>JBJTWP010000013.1:0-4019 GCA_046081805.1 Cyanobacteriota bacterium | reverse complement strand
CGGATGGGTCGCCCGCTCAAGAAAGCCTGCGGCAGCAGGGAACAAACCCTGTCACCGCTTGCTTTTTGGAAACGCCCCCTGATGGATTCGAACCATCGACCGGCTGCTTAGAAGGCAGCTGCTCTATCCAGCTGAGCTAAGGGAGCACGCGCCCACCAGGGGCAAGGAAAGCATTGTGCCAGCGCTGGTGGGAGAGGCCCGTACAGTGACTTGCTGCGCAGATCTCGCCCCATGGCGGCCACTCGGCTCACCGACAGCCAGAAAAACGAGCTGGTGGCTCGCTACAGCGACGGTGCGACCAGTGCCGAGCTGGCAGCGACCTACGGCTGCAGCCTGAACACGATCAGCCGGGTGGTGAAGGCTGCGCTTCCTGCTGAGGACTATGCGCGGCTCAAGCAGGTGCGGGGGCGGGGCAGTCGCGGGGCAGCGGCTGGTCCTGACGCCATGCCCGAGCCTGGGGTGGCGTCTGGGGCGGAACCGCAGGCCGAACGTGAGTTGGTTGCGGAGCACACGCCGGCGGTGGTGCCTGGGGGGATGGGAGCGTCCACGCCGCGCGATGCCGCCGACAGGGGTGCTGATGTTTCCGGCGGGGATGCTGGTGTCTCCGGGATGGAGGCAGCGGTGCCAGGGCTGCCTGCCGTGTCTTCGGATGGTCCCTCGTTGGTCGAGGATGACGACGAGGCGTCGGATGGTGAGGCCACCCTCGCCATTGATGATGCCGATGACTTCGGCGATGACAGTGCTGAAGACAGGGCCGATGGGGAGCTAGACGAGGAGGGCGATGACCCCGATGCGGACGCGGACGATGACCTCGCGACTGCTGGTGCCGCAGCCGTGGCCGGGGAACAGTTCAGCTGCATTCCGATTGCGGAGGCGGCCCTTCCCGCCAGCGTCTACATGCTTGTGGACAAGACCGTTGAGCTGGACGCACGCCCGCTTGCGGAGTTCACAGAACTGGGGCAACTGCCCCCCGGCGAGGAACAGCTGCAGGCGCTGCAGGTGTTCGTGAATCCGCGCCATGCCAAGCGGTTGTGCGGTCGTAGCCAGCGGGTGATCAAGATCCCTGACACCCGCGTCTTTGAGCGCACGGCCCGCTATCTGGTGGCCCAGGGCATCAGCCGGCTGGTGATCGAGAACGGTCTTTATTCCCTCACGGAGGCCTGATCACGGTCCGGTGCCAGCAGCGCCGCTGCACTGCCGCCGCCGATCACGCCGATCACCAGGGCCATGCCCACCAGGAACCCTGCTGGCAGCGGTGGTGTGCGCCCGAAACCCAGGTTGATGGTGGGGCGCTGCTCCAGGTTCTGGGCTCCAAGGCAGAGCACCAGCAGCAGCAGGGCGCCACCCAGCAGGCTGGCTAGCAGCAATCGCAGTCGCAGCAGCATCGGCAAGGCCAGGTTTTGGCTCACTCTGCCGCGGCTTCATGCAGCAGGGCATAGAGCTCGCGGCGGCTGTGGCCGGTGCGCTCCGCCAGGTGCCGGGCAGCGTCCTTGCGGCTGAGGCCGCTCGCCATCAGGGCCACCAACTCCCGGTGCAGATGGTTGGCGTCCCACGTCGCCACCGGGGGTTCGGCGCCACCGAGCACCAGGGTGCACTCCCCTAGGGGTGGGGTGCGGCGGAAGTGCTCCAGGCAGCCGGCCACGCTGGGCCCCACCTGCTGTTCGTGGCGCTTGGTGAGCTCGCGCGCCACCCGCAGCGGCCGATCGCCCAGCACCGCCAGCAGATCCTCCAGCAGATCCAGCAGCCGATGCGGCGCCTCGAACAGCACGATCGTGCGCTCCTCGCCGGCCAGCTCCTGCAGCCGGGCGCGCCGCTGCGGGGCCCTGGGCGGCAGGAAGCCCTCAAAGCAGAAGCGACCGCTGGGCAGGCCGCTGCTCACCAGGGCGGTGGTCACGGCGCTGGGCCCTGGCACGCAGATCACCGGCAGGCCGGCGGCCCGGGCCGCCGCCACCAGGGTTTCGCCGGGATCGGAGATGCCCGGCAGGCCCGCATCGCTGATCACGGCGATCGCCTCGCCGGCCTGCAGGGCGCTGAGCAGTTCGGGAATGCGGCTGGTCTGGTTGTGCTGGTGGAAGCTCAGCAGCCGCGTCCCCTGCTCGCGGCTGCGCAGCCCCAGCTGGTGCAGCAGCAGGCCGCTGCGGCGGGTGTCTTCGCAGGCGACGCGCTGCACCCCGGCCAGCACCTGGCGGGCCCGCGGCGAGAGATCGCCCAGGTTGCCGATCGGCGTGCCCACCAGATAGAGCACGCCTGGCGCCGGCTCCCGGGAGGCCTCACGGCCGTCGCCCACAATGCTCATCCGCGGTGCCCGGGCGCCGGTTCGTTGCTGCCTCCATGATGCCGGCCACCCCCCCCACCTCAGGCGCTGACCAGCTTGCGGCCCACCAGCTGACGGCTGAGCAGCTGGCGGCCGTGGTGGCAGGGCAGGAGCCCTGGCCCTTTGCCGTGCCCCTGCCGGAGGGGGTGGCTATCCAGCATCTGCTGGTGGAGCTGCGCCGGCTGTGCTGGGCCGCGGCCGACATCCTGCTGGCCTACGGCCGCGGCGAGCAGCCGCCCTACGGCTTCCCCAGGGCCCTGAGCGTGGAGGAGGGCGGCGAAGGTCCGGTGAGCGCGGCCGACCTGGCGGTGAACCAGTGGTTGCTGGAGGGACTGCAGGCCTCGTTCCCGGCGGCGGGCTGGACCCTGCTGAGCGAGGAAACCGCCAAGGAGCAGCTGCGGGATGGCGAGCCCCTGGCGGCGGAATGGCTGTGGATCCTCGATCCGCTGGATGGCACCAAGGATTTCCTGCAGGGCACGGGTGAGTACGCCGTGCACCTGGCGCTGGTGCGCGGCAACGCGCCGGTGCTGGGGGTGGTGCTGCTGCCCGAGCAGGGTGAGCTGTGGATCGGCGTGGTGCAGGAGGCCGCCGGCGCGCTGCCGGGGGTGGCCTGGGGCGAACACCGCTCCGGAGCGGTGTTCCCCGTGGCGTTCAGCGGCCGACGGCAGCGGGGTGAGCTGGTGCTGGTGGCCAGCCGCAACCACCGCGACGCGCGGCTGGAGCAGCTGCTGGCGGCGCTGCAGCTGGGCGACACCCGGGCGATCGGCAGCGTGGGCGGCAAGGTGGCCACGATCCTGCGCGGTGACACCGACCTCTACATCTCCCTGTCGGGCAGGAGCGCCCCGAAGGACTGGGACATGGCCGCGCCCCACGCGGTGCTCCAGGCCGCCGGCGGCGCCTTCAGCCATGCCGATGGCAGGGCTCTCACGTACAACACCGGCGACGTGCGCCAGGCCGGTTGCCTGATCGCCAGCCACGGCCCGTCCCACGCCGAGCTGTGCCGCATCGCGGCGGCGGCGATGGCGACGATCGATCCCGGATTTGCGCTCTGAGCAGCTGAGCAGCTGGGCCGCCCACCGGAGTGCAGCCGAGAGGCCAACGCCACCAACAAAGCCGGCGCAAGGGCCGGCCTGTTGATGGCGAGGGCTCACGCCGGCGGCAGTTCGCCCTGGGGCACGCCACGCAGGGTGAGGTTGATGCGGCCGCGGTTGTCGATCTCGCGCACGCGCACGGTCACCTGATCGCCCACGTTCACCACGTCTTCCACCTTCTCCACCCGGGCTTCGCTGAGCTGGGAGATGTGGATCATGCCCTCCTTGCCGGGCAAGATCTCCACGAAGGCGCCGATCGGGATCACGCGGGTCACGGCACCGCTGAACACCTCGCCCTCGCTGACGCGGCGGGTGAGGCCCTCGATGATGCGCTGGGCCTCCTCGGCGGCGGCGCCGTCGTGGCTGGCGATGGTCACCACGCCGCCGTCCTCGATGTCGATCTTGGTGTTGGTGCGCTCGGTGATGCCCTTGATCGTGCGGCCGCCGGGGCCGATCACGGTGCCGATCAGTTCGGGGTCGATGCGGAAGCTCAGCAGGCGCGGCGCGTGGGGGCTGAGCACGTCCCGGGGCTTGTCGATCGCCTCGAGCATCTTCTCGAGGATGTGCAGGCGCGCAGGACGGGCCTGGTTGATCGCTTCGGCCACGGTTTTCAC
>JBJTWP010000012.1:0-12868 GCA_046081805.1 Cyanobacteriota bacterium | reverse complement strand
CTGCTGATGCAGGACATGCTGCACTTCCTGCCGCCCTATCTGCAGGATCTCTACAAGCAGCACAAGCGCGGTGAAGACGACCAATTGGTTCAGCTGGGTGTCACCTTCCAGCGCTCCATGTACAACGTGACCTCCGCCGTGATTCAGGCCCTGCGCTGCGCCCTGCTCTACCCGCTGGATGACACCAATCCCGAGCACCTGCTGGCCAACCGCCACTTCTTTGAGGCCCAGCTGGACCGCTTCCTCCGCCCCGAGGCCCGCCTGCCCCAGATCCAGACCCAGGACTACCGCTAACCCACCACGAGCGCGAACGATGGCCTCCATTCTCGAAACCGCCGCCGGTGCCGGTTGCTTCAACACCCTGCTGGCGGCCGTCGATGCCGCCGGCCTGCGGGATGCCCTCAACAGTCCGGGGCCCTTCACCGTGTTTGCCCCGGTGGATGACGCCTTCGCCGCCCTGCCCCCGGGCACGGTGCAGACCCTGGTGGACAATCCGCCCCAGCTGGCCCGGATTCTCAAGTACCACGTGCTTGCCGGCGCCTACGACCAGGCCGCCCTGGTGGCCCAGCCCCAGTGGGACAGCCTGGAGGGGGCGCCGATTCCGATTCGCTGCGCCGATCCCTTCGAGGTGAAGAACGCCACGGTGGTGAGTGCCGACATCAGCTGCGACAACGGCGTGGTGCACGTGATCAACCGGGTGATCCTGCCGGGCTGAGCTCCCTTGGGGCAAGAAGCTGGCTTGGCTAGGGTGCTGGCCTGAACGATCCCGGGACGAGCAGGACCTTGGCGCAGCCCCCGGGTTGGATCTCAGGCCTGCGGCTGGGGCTGTTGAAGCTCGGCTCTTCCGGGGTGCTGCGCCGGCTGTGGCAACCGGAGACCGTGCTCTGGCTGCTGCTGGCCAGCCTGCTGTTGCTGCCCGTGATGATGGTCTCGGCCATGTCAGAGGCCACCCTGGCCCAGATGCGCCTTCAGGCCGATGAGATCTCCACCCTAGCCTCCGGCATCCGCTCCTACTACGCCGACAATGTGATCGCCAGGCTGCAGGCCGCCAATGGCCAGGCGATGTACTCGGAGAACTACCGCAACGTGCATGGCGGCATCCCGATTCCCGCCACCCTCTCGATCGAGCTGGGGGCCCTGTTCGACAACGCCCATAGCGATGGGCGCATCTCCTACGCCTTCGTCTCCGACTACCCCTTCGCCAAGCGTTTCAGCCAGCCCCTCGACAGCTTTGAGCGGGAGGCGCTGCAGGCCTTCCGCCGCGACCCGGAGCGCAAGACGTTCTCCCAGCTGCGGGGCAACGGCCTGGGCCGCTCCCGATATCGCCTGGCCACCCCCGTGATGATGCGGGCTGCCTGTGTGCGCTGCCACAACGCCCATCCCGACTCCCCCAAGCGGGACTGGAAGGTGGGGGATGTGCGCGGCATCCAGGAGGTGAGCGTGCGCGGCTTGCAGGCCGAGGGCTTCGGCAACCTCACGGGCCTGTTCGCCTACGTCGGTCTGGTGGGTGTGGTCTCCCTGGGGGCCACCACGGTGTTTCAGCGCCAGAGCCGCAAACTCACCCGGATCAACAGCCAGCTGCTGGAATCGAGCCAGCGGGAATCCAGCCTGGCCGCCCGCCTGGCCGACCAGCTCCAGGAGCTCTCCATTTTCGGCAGTGTGGTGGACGACTCGATCGTGGGGGTGACGATCGCCGACATGCACCAGCCGGACGCCCCCCTGATCTATGTGAACAGAGCCTTCACAACCATCACGGGTTACACAAGGGAGCTGGCCGTGGGCTACAACTGCCGCTTCCTGCAGGGACCCGACACGGATCCGGCCGAACTGGGGCGGCTGCGGCAGGCCCTGAGCCAAGGCCAGTCCTACACCGGTGAGCTGCTCAACTACCGCCAGGACGGCACCCGCTTCTGGAACCGGCTCACCCTCTATCCCCTGCGGCTCGGGGAGAGCGACGTGCCCGATTACTACGTGGCCAACCAGGTGGATGTCACCGATCTCAAGCAACAGGCGGCCCTGCCCCTGGCTGAGCTGCGCGCCGTGCAGGACTGCGTCGACCAGGCCCATGGCGCCCTGGCGGAAGCCGAGCGGTTCGCCGGGGCGCTGCGGGACCTGTTGGATCGGGACCGCCCCCTGGCCACCCAGGCGGAGGCCTTCGTCCTGGCTGAGCAGCGGGCCCACGGCCAGCTCTCCCAACTGGTGCAGGCCCTGCAGAAGCTGCTGGATCGGCACCTCCTGAGCTGACCCCATCGCGATGCTCGAGCTTCCCGACCCGATCCGAGACTCCGGCCGCCAGCTGCGCAACCTGCTGATCGGCTACTGGCTCGGGGGTGCGCTTCTGCTCACCCTGCTGCTCGTCGCCATCGACCTGGTGGAACGCCATCGCGAGGTGATCGCCGATGCCGAGCATGCCCGCGATGTGGTGGTGGCGTCGCTGAACACCCCGATCTCGGCGATGGCTCGCCAGCGCCTGATCCAGGGCTTCGCCAGCTCGGTTCGGGAAGACCAGCTCGATGGCATGAACCTGATGCTGGTGGTGGATGCAGCTGGCCGGATCAGCTACAGCTCGCGCACCAGCTGGCTGGGTCTGCCGATCACCGATCCCCTGCTGGAGCGCAGCGAGACCGACGACCCCGACTTCCAGGCCGTGGTGGCCTGCTTCCGCCAGGGCGGCAACGACTGCGTGCGCCTCAATTCCGCGGCCCTGCAGCTGCGGACCGGCAGTTTCACCGTCACCCGCTCGATCGAGCTGCCAGTGAGCGATCTGGGGATCGAGCCCCGCCGCATGTTGTTGGTGTTGAACTATGCCCCCAGGGTGGTGTTGGCCGATTTCAGCCAGGATGTGGTGGCCTTGGCGGTGTTCAGCTCCCTGTTCACCGGCGCCCTCACCTTCGGCATCGGCTGGCTGCTGCAGACGCGACTGCTGCCCCAGTTGGCCGCGACGGCCAACACCGATGGACTCACCCAGCTGATCAATCGCACCCTGTTCATGGAGCAGGCCAAGGAGCTGCTCGCCGAGGCTGAGCAGCGCCAGGGGGATCTGGTGTTTGCCATCCTCGACATCGACCATTTCAAGCGGATCAATGACACCTTCGGCCACAGCTGTGGCGATGCGGCCCTGGCCCATGTGGCCGGCATCTTTCGCACCGTGACCCGGCCTGAGGATCTGGTCTGCCGCTTTGGCGGCGAGGAGTTCGCCCTGCTGCTGCATGGCACCCGCCCGTCGGCCGGCAAGGCCCTGGAACGGCTGCGCCTGCAGCTCGAGATGAGCCGCCTCAGCCACGGAGGCCACCATCTGCAGCTCCATGCCAGCATCGGTGCCGTCGCCACGGCTGAGGGCGGCTACAACATCGACTATCTCTACAATCTGGCCGATAAGGCCCTCTACCTGGCCAAGCGCTCCGGCCGCAACCGGCTGGAGTGGAGTGACGGGCGGGTGGTCAGCCGTCTGCAGCGCTGAGACCCCGATGGAGTTGTGTGGCCCTGCTGAGAACGAGGCCAGCCGGCTGCGTGAGCTGCACAGCTTCGAGGTGCTCGACACGCCGGCCGATCCGGATTTTGACGACATCACCGAGCTGACCCGACGGGTTGCCGGCACCGAGATCGGCCTGATCAGCCTGGTGGATCAGGATCGGCAGTGGTTCATGAGCTGTGCCGGCGCCAGCCTGGGCCAGCAGCAAACCCCCCGCTCGATCTCCTTCTGCGGCCACACGATCCTGCAGCGCCAGCCGTTGATCGTTGCCGATGCCCTGGCCGATCCACGCTTCGCCGACAACCCCCTGGTGCTGGGGGATCCCCACATCCGCTTCTACGCCGGGTTTCCCCTGATCAGCCCCGCCGGCTTCGCCCTGGGCAGCCTCTGCGCCATCAGCCACCAGCCCCACAGCCTCAATCCGGAACAGGTGGACAGCCTCACGCGGCTGGCCTCGCTCACGGTGCATCATCTCGGCCGGCGGCGGGAGTCGGCCCTGCTCCGTGACACCCAGCAGACCCTGAGGAGTGAGCGGCTCCGCTCCGGCAGCGCCCGGGATGGGCTCCGTTCGCTGGATCAGCTGATCAGCCGTGACCAGCTGATCCAGATGCTGGATCTGAGCCTGGGGATGGGGGTGGAATCCCCCTTCGCCCTGTTGCGCTGCCGCTTCCGCGACTACGACCGCATCAACGCCACCCTGGGCAGCGTGATCGCCGAGGAGTTCCTCAACGAGGGCGCCCGCCGGGTGATCGCGGCGGTGCCCCGGGGCAGTTCCGTGGCGCGGTTCTCGGAATCCGAGCTGGTGGTGCTGGTGCCCTTCAAGGGCGACAGTCCCGACGTGCAGCGCGTCGCCGAGCGGATCATCGGCTTCGCCGGCCAGGTGTATCGCAATGGGGCCCAGGCCCTGCCCATGGATCTGGCCATCGGCATCGCCCTGCATCGCGGCGATGCCGAGAGCGTGGAGGCCCTCCTCTCCGACACCAGCATGGCCGTGCGCCTCGCCCTGCGCACCAGCACGAGCAACATCCGGTTCATCGACTCCGACACCCGTGTGGTTGCGCGGGAGAGCTACCGGCTGGAATCGGATCTGCGGGAGGCGATCAGCGGCCGGCTGCTGGTGCCCTACCTCCAGCCGATCATCGAGCTGAACACCCAGGAGCCGGTGGGATTCGAGGCCCTGGCCCGCTGGCCCCAGGCCCAGGGGGTGCTGGCGCCGGGCAGCTTCATGCCGATGCTGAACGAGAGCGGCATCACCGGTGAGCTCGACCTGCTGATCATCGAGAAGGCCCTCGCCGCCATTCCCCTGCTGGCGCTGCCGATTCCGCAACGGCCGATGGTGATGAGCGTGAACCTCTCCGGCATCCTGCTGGAGGAGCTCCAGCTGCGTCAGCAGCTGCTGGCGCTGATCCAGGACAACCCCCTGCCCCTGGGCTGGACCCTGCAGGTGGAACTCCTGGAGGAGGCCTTCCAGGACACCAGCCCGGCCTTCGAGCAGTTTCTGACCGGCCTGGTGGACCGGGGCGTGGCCATCGCCATCGATGACTTCGGCACCGGCTATTCCTCCCTGGCCCGGCTGCTGTCCCTGCCGATCCAGGCCGTGAAGGTGGATCGCGCCTTCATCCGACGGCTCGATGAGCCGGGCGAGTCACCCCGCACCCTGCTGCGCACCATGCTGTCGATGCTGAAGGATCTGGGGTTGAGCATCACGGCCGAAGGGGTGGAGACCAGCACCCAGCAGCACTGGCTGCTGGACCAGGGGGTGAGTCGGGCCCAGGGATTTCTCTTCCATCAGCCCCTGCCGATCGATGGGGCGATCGAACTTCTGCAGCAGCTCGACTACCGCCCGGCGGCGATACCGGTGGATCCCCGCCGGCTGAGGGCCGTGCAGCGACGGCGGCGGCGCCCCTGGCGGCTGCCGTTTCTGGATCGCCGCGGCCCCCAGACCTGAGGGCCCCTGGCGGAGCGCCCAGCGATCAGGGCCCAGCACCCAGCGATCAGAGCCCGGCGACTAGGTTCAGGCCCTCGAGGCCCTCGATGAGGAGGTAGGCACCCAGCAGCAGGGCCAGCACGCCCACCAGCCATTCGGCCTTGTGCTGCAGCCAGTCCTCCAGGCTGATGATCGCGTCCCGGATGCCGCCGCCACTCAGCAGCCAGGCCAGGGGAGGCAGCAGCAACAGGGAGCTGGCCATCAGGGTGAACAGGCCGGTGATCTCCGCATCGGCACTGAGGCCCGGGTCATTGATCAGCAGCAACCCGGCCTCCTTGAGATAGAACACCAGGTTTTCTGGGGTGAGCAGGGCGCTGACGGCGCCCAGCCCCACCAGGGTGAGGGTGCTGAAGTCGGGCAGTTGGTTCATCAACCGCAGCGCCATGCCCTCCTCGCCGATGTTGGCCTGGGGGGTGAGCTGATACAGCCCCAGGCCGATCAGGGCGCCGGATCCCAGCAGGTCGATCAGCACCTGTTCCCGGGCCCCATGGTTCAGGCTGATCGCAAAGCTCTCTCCGAGCACCATCAGCACCACGATCGCCAGGGCGTTGGCGCCGGCCCAGCCCAGCACATAGGCCAGGGCGCGCTGCAGGGGGGCCCGCCCCAGCAGCAGCAGGGTCACCACGGCGATGTGCAGGGGGGAGAAGGCGATGCCGATGCCGAACAGCGACGACTTGGTGATCAGCTCCGGGGAGAGCAGGGCAGGGATCGGCAACGGGGTGGGCCAGCGTTCGCTGATTGTGGCGAAACCTGGCCAGCGACGGGGCCCCGGCCCGCTGCGGCGCCGGCCCCAGCGGCTGAGTCACTCAGGCGGCATCGTGACTCAGGCGGCTGACGAGCGCTCAGGTTGCCAGCCGGGAGCCCACTGGCGGATCAGCGACTCCAGGCGAGCCAGTCGATACCGGCTGACTTCAGTGGGATGGGCCGCATAGACCCTGCGCAGCTCAGCAAGCTCACCTTCCAGGGCGATCAGCACCGGGTGATTGCCGTTGAGAGACACGATTGGATCCACTGGATGGAATCAAACTAGGGAGCTCGCCAGGCTGGGAATGCCGCCGATCACGAATCGCTGATGGCTGCCGCGCCACCGCTGCCGCCGCTCGTGGCCAGCCTGCTGCGGCCGGCGGCCTATCCCCATCCGGTGGAGCGGGTGGAGCTGGTGGAAACCCACATCTCCTGGGTGTTCCTGACCGGCCCCTTTGCCTACAAGCTGAAGAAACCCGTGGATCTGGGCTTCCTGGATTTCTCCACGCCAGAGCGGCGGGAGCTGTTCTGCCACGAGGAATTGCGCCTCAATCACCGTCTCAGCGCTGAGCTCTACTGCGAGGTGGTGCCGCTGCACGGTCCGCCGGAGCGGGCCAGCTTCTGGGGCCAAGGCCCCGTGATCGACCATGCCGTGCGCATGCGCCAGTTTCCCCAGAGCGCCCTGCTGGCGGCCGTGCTGCAGCGCGGCGAGCTGGCTGACGGGGTGATTGAGCGCTTCGCCGACGACCTGGCACGGTTCCAGGCGGAGGCCGCCGTCGCGCCCGCCCCCGGGCCCCACGGGTCCGCCGAGGCGGTGCGGGAGCCGGTGCTCGCCACCATCGCGGCCCTGGATGGGTCGCCGCTGCTGGCCAGCCAGTCCGGCTCGCCGGAGCGGCTGCGGCGGCTGCAGCGCTGGGCCGATGCCGAATGGCGACGGCTGCGGCCCCGCTTTGCCGAGCGGCTGGCGGCGGGGCGGGTGCGCGAGTGCCACGGCGATCTGCACCTGGGCAATCTGCTGCTGCGGGAGGGCCGCATCGTGGCCTTCGATTGCCTGGAGTTCAGCGACACGCTGCGCTGGATCGATGTGATCAACGAGATGGCCTTCCTGGTGATGGATCTGCAGGAGCACGGCCAGGGGCGCCTGGGCCAGCGCCTGCTCAACCGCTGGCTGGAGCAGAGCGGCGACTGGGACGGCCTGGATCTCTGGCGTTGGTACGCCTGCTATCGGGCGCTGGTGCGGGCCAAGGTGGCGGCGCTGCGCGACGACAGCGCCCTCCACGCCTACTTGGCGCTCGCCGAGGGGCTGATCACGCCGCCGCCGCCGCTGCTGGCGATCACCACCGGGGTGTCGGGGCTCGGCAAGTCGCGCCATGCCCTGGCGATCGCGGAGCGGCTGGGCTGGATCCGTCTGCGCTCCGACGTGGTGCGCAAGCGTCTGTTCGGGCTGTGGGGCATTCCGCCCCAGGCCACCTGCAGCGGAGACCCCTACCGGATCGAGGTGAGCGACGACCTGATGGGCCGGCGGCTGCCGGCCCTGGCGGAGCAGTTGATCGGCGCGGGGTTTGCCGTGGTGGTGGATGCCACCTTCCTGCGTCGGCTCGATCGCCAGCGCATGGCGGCCCTGGCGGAGCGGCTGGGGGTGCCGTTCCTGATCCTGCAGCCCAGGGCCAGCGAAGCCGAGGCCCGCGAGCGCATCCGCCGTCGGCTTGGCCACGGGCGCGATCCCTCCGACGCCACCGAGGCGGTGCTGGAGCGGCAGCTGGCCATGGCCGAACCCCTCGATGCCACGGAGTCGGCCTGCTGTCTGGCGATCGAACCTGATGCCAACCCCGACCAGCTGGCCGCCCGGGTTCAGGCCTGGTGCGGCAGCCGTGGCTGCCAGTGAATGGCGCGGCATGACGACCAGCATCAAGGCCGGTTGTGGCTGTCCTGGCACTCCAGCCGCTCGACCAGCTGATCAAGGCGCTGCAGCAGGCGGATCTGCTGGTCGGCTGTCGCCGCGTCAGGGCCGGCGGCGGGCGGGGCCTCCTCCTCCGTTTCCTGCACGGTGAGGCGGCTGATCAGGATGCCCATCACCACCGCCACGTAGAAGGTGCCCAGGATCGCCAGCACGATCGTGGCCATCTCCGCCTGGGTCGTGGTTGGCACGATGTCCCCGAAGCCGGTGCTGGTGAGGGTGATGAAGGCGAAGTAATTGAGGCGCACGAAGTCCAGCGACCACACCGCCGCCCAGCGATCCGGCGCCTCCTGCCCCCTGGGCAGGAGCAGCGAGCCGACCGTCTCGCGGGCGTCCTGAAAACTGTTGGGCTGAACGGTTTCCAAGGCGGCGAACAACAGTCCGGCGGTGAGGCCCAGCAGCAGATAGCCAGCGGCGGCCCCCATCAGCACCTGGGGGCCCACCCGTGTTTCCTGAGCCAGCATCCGCAGCAGCCGCAGCAGGCTCCAGCCGATGAAGACCCCCCAGAGCAGCAGCAGCAGCACCCCGGTGCTGCGCAGACCCACGGGAGTGAGGGCCCAGAGCACCCCGGCCCCGGTCGAGGCCATGCCCAGCAGCCGGAACAGCCAGCCCGGGCCGCGGAAGGTGACCCGGCCGGATGGGCGGCTCAGACCCGCCGCCAGCATCAACGGCAGCAGCCCGTAGCCCACCGTGCTCACCAATCGCCACTGCTGCGGCAGGGTGAAGCAGAGCAGCACCACCAGGCACATCCCCAGCAGCCGGCCATACCAGCGATGACGGCGGTCGAGTTCACTGCCGGAGATCTGCATCGCTCACCCCGGCAGGGCGCCGTCGCGGTCGGAGCGGAACACCGGCCTGCAGTCGCCCAGGTGGGCGGCCGCCAGATCCACCAGACGCTCAAAGGTGCTGCGGGTGACCGGAGCCCCGGTGCCCATGGCCTCGCGGCTGAGCAGCACCAGTTCCAGCACGGGACCGTCGTTCTTGGCCTGCACGTCTGCGAACAACTGCATGCGCTGGGCCTCGGCGGCACCCTTGAGCAGGGCACTCAGATGGGCCGGCGTGCAGTGATCCACCTCCGCCTGCAGACCCTCCAGCAGGGGCGAGAGCCCGCCGAGCATGGCGTGTGGCGTGACGCCCTCCGGTGGCTGGAGCACCAGCAGAAATCGCGCCATCCGGGCAGCCGCAACAGAAAACCGACGCTACCTTGAACACAACACAGGGAGTGCCATGCATTTCTGGGCACCAGCCATCGATCCAGCTCACCCCCTGGAGTGCACCCAGCCGGAGCGCTATGTGCTCAAGCATCTGGAGCACGGAGCCTATCTGGCCGTCGCCGCCGATGGGCTGGCCCTGCTGGAGGTGGCCACCACCGAGGACGCCCATCGATTTCACACCCATGAGGCCGCCCTGCGGGCCGCCTGCGAGCGGAATCATGGGGGTCGTGGTCCGATCGATGTGGTGAAGGTCGACTGAGCGCCCCTGTGCCGAGCGCGTCGGGGCGGAGATTGCCGGCCGTGGACTCCATCGCCGTGATCGGTGCCGGGGTATCCGGTTGTGCCCTGGCGGCACGGCTGCGGCAGCTGGGCTACGCGGGCCCGCTGGACCTGTGGGAAACCGGCCGCGGTGCGGGCGGACGGGCCAGCACCCGCCGCTCCCGTCGGGATCCCGCGCTGCAGATCGACCACGGAGCCCCCTTCTTCAACATCGTGGCGACACCGCCGCCCGCCCTGCTCGAACCGTTGCTGAGCGGAGGTCATGGGGAGCCCTGGCAGGGGCGCCTTGCCCTGCTGCGGGGGGAGCAGACCCTGGAGCTCGATGGCCGCGATGCCCTCGCCAGCGGCAGCCTGTACCGCGGTCGGGGCGGGATGGACCAGATCGCCAACGGCCTGCTGGCCATCGCCCGGGCCGCCAAGCAGGCGCCGGTCACCCTGCACGCCTCCTGCCTGGTGCGCGAGCTGCGCCGCGGCCCCCGGGGCGGCTGGCAGCTGCTCGATCGCCATGGCGAGCTGCTGGGCGAAGCCCGCTGGCTGGTGCTGAGCGGCACCCTGCTGGCCCATCCCCGCACCAGCCTGATCCTCGGCTGGCCGGATGTGCCGCTCAAGACGGCGGCCGCGGGACTGGGCGATCTCCAGCTTGAACACGCCCTCACCACCATCGCCGGGATCCGCTCGGAGGCCCGCAGCAACCTGCTGGCGGTGCTCGATCCGGCGGCGGCCCGCGACTGGCTGGCGCTGCCGTTCCAGCTGCTCGGCTTCGATGCCGCCGCCCAGCAGCGCTGGGGTCTGCGCCGGGTTTCGGTGCAGGCACTCCGGGATGGACGCTGTGCGGTGGTGGCCCATTCCACCCATGCCTTCGCCAACGACCACCTGGAGGTGATCGGCTCCCGCTCCGCCTTGGCCCAGCTGCTGGACCTTCCCCCCGACCCCGGCCGCGAAGAGCGGGTGATCGACCTGCTCACCACCGCCCTGGAGGAGGTGATGACGCCGCTGCTCCAGGAGGCCAGGGGCCTGCGGCGGGCCGAGCGACAGCTGATGCGTTGGGGTGCCGCCTTCCCCGTGGCGCCGGGTCTGCCCCGAGAGCTCTCCCTCTGCCGGCAGAGCCAGGTGGGATTCTGCGGGGACTACATCACAGGCCCGGGCTTCGGTCGGATCGAAGGGGCCCTGCGCAGCGCCGAACGGCTCGCCGAGACACTGGTTGGGGAGCTGGGTCGCGGGCGGGGCTGAAGGGCCCGCCGGCGGGGATCCAGGGATCAGGCACAGCAGCAGGGACTGGCCGCCGCCTCGAAGCGCTCCACCAGTTCAGGCCCCCCCGGGGAGTGGGTCCAGATCTCCAGCTCGCTGCCCGGCGGGCATAGAAAGCTGAGCTGCTCGAAGGGGAAGATGACCCGCTCCAGGAAGAATTCGTCCGGGCCCAGGCAGCGAAGGATCACCATGCGATCGCTGCCGTTGCGGTAGCTGCAGCTGAAGCTGGCCTCGGCTGCTGCCTGGGGGCTCGTGGCCGCGGAGGCCTCCTGAGGATTGATCACGGGCAGCACCCGGGCACTCCATACCAACAACGCATATCCGCCCCTGAAACCGCGTAGCAACGGTTACCCCCATTGGGTTCGGGGTGTTCAGCTGGTGGGCGAAGCCTGGATCGCGGACAGCGCGGTGCTGCTCAGCCAGCAGCGACTCGGCAGCTCCGGCTGCGGCGTGGTGTCCGCCTCCAGCCGCAGGGTGCGCTCGAGCTGCTGGTTGCGCGCCGCCCGCAGGCAGTACTTACAGCCACCGGTCGTTTGGAGATGCCGTTCCGGTGTGATGCTGATCAGCCGTACCGGATGAAGGGTACAGCGGATCTTGATCGGAGTCTTGTAGCTTTTGTAGAGAATTGCCGTGTAGTCGTAGCGAGCGCCAAAGCGGCCCCGGGCCCGGGCCAGGAAGGTGGCTTCGTCAATCGGATTGCCCATCGCCGCCGGGCTGCCAGTGATCGCGCCTTTCACCTTAGGCCGTTCAAGACCAATGGAGGCCGCTTGAGGCGCTGCCAGGCCGACCCAGGCCGATTGCCGCGATCCACCGCTGGCATTCAATGCCATCTGCTGCTGCCATCCACCGCACTCGCCTGCCAACTGCCATCTGCCGCTGTCGCCGCTGTCTGCCATGTCCTCTGTCCCCATGACCTCCCCCCGCACGGTGATGGTGAGCGGTGCCAGCCGCGGCATCGGTCTGGCCATCGCCCAGCGACTCTTTCAGCAGGGCCATCGCCTGAGCCTGGGCCTGCGCAACCCGGCCGCCTTTGCCGCCGATCCGGCCCATGGGGAGCTGGTGGCCAGTGAGCGGGTGCTGCTCCACCCCTACGAGGCCACCGATCCCCACTCACCCAAGTCCTGGCTGGCCGCCAGCCGCGATGTCTTCGGTGGCATCAGCGCCGTGGTGCCCTGTGCCGGCGTGTTCAGCCGGGTGGGGGTGTGCGTTGGGCCCGATCAGCTGGAGGAGGTCGCCCACACCCTCACCGTGAACCTGATGGCCCCCTGGTGGCTGTGCGGAGCTACCTGGAACGACCTGGAGGCCAGTGGCGACGGCCGCATCGTGATGCTGGTGTCGATGAGCGGTCGGCGGGTGAAAGGGCGCCTGGCGGCCTACAGCGCCAGCAAGTTCGGCCTGATGGGGCTATGCCACACCATGCGCAACGAGGGCTGGGAGTCGGGCATCCGCGTCACGGCGATCTGCCCGGGCTGGGTGAACACCGACATGGCCGCCCAGGTGAAGGCCATCGCTCCGGAAGCCATGACCCAGCCCGAGGACCTGGCGGCGAGCGTGGCCCATCTGCTGGCCCTGCCGCCCACGGCCGTGCCCTTCGAGTTCAGCGTGAACTGCCTGCTGGAGACCTGACTCCGCTCCCGAGGGCGGCGGAGACCTCGTGCAGGGGGATCAGTCCACTGCCCCAGCCAGCGTCGGGCGACAGGCTGGATCCGCTGAACCAGGCCAGGAGCAGCCCATTCAGCGGCGCCGTGGCCTCACCGGCCGGGGCCCGCAGGTTGAAGTGATCGCCTCCCTCCGCCAGCACCAGTCGGTTTCCCCCCAGGCCGGCGCGGTCGGCCAGGCTGCGCATGGGGTCGATCGCCTCCGTTCCCACCGGCACCACCCAGTCACGGCTGCCACTCACCAACAGCACCTCTGCATTCATGGCGCTGGCTGCGCCGGGGGCGAAGAGCAACCGCATCGGTGGACTC
>JBJTWP010000011.1:0-2692 GCA_046081805.1 Cyanobacteriota bacterium | reverse complement strand
GCACCAGGCCCGGGAACGGCTGGCGGCCTCGGAGGAACATTTCCGGCTGCTGGCCGAAAACTCCAGCGATGTGGTGTTCCGGCTCGCCAATGACGGGCGCATCCTCTGGGTGTCGCCATCGCTGACTCCCACCCTCGGCTGGTTGCCGCAGGAGTGGCTGGGCCGGGTGGGCACCGAGTTTCTGGTTCACCGGGGGGAGACGGTGCAGTACCGGGCCAACTGGAAGACCCTCAAGAGTGGACAGGAGGTGACCCTGGCCCGCGACCAGGTGCGGGCCAGGGACGGCTCGATCCACTGGATCGAGACCCATGCCGCCCCCTATCGCAACGGGCAGGGCGAGGTGGACGGGATCGTGGCCAGTTTCCGGCGGATCGACGAGGAGGTGGCCGCCGAGCGGGAGCTGCAGATCAGTGAGGAGCGCTACCGCCTGCTGGCGTAGAATGCCCGGGATGTGATCTGGACCCTGGAGCCCGACGGGGTGATCAGCTCCATCAGCCCTGCGGTCCAGCAGTTTCGCGGTCTCACGCCGGCTGAGGCGATGGCCCAGGCCCCGGAGCAGGTGCATCCGCCCGAGTCGCTGGAGCGCTTCCAGGCCTTCGTGCGTGGGCTGCATCACGACCTCGAGCAGGGTCGAGAGCCTCGGACGTTCCGTGGGGAGCTGGAGTACTACGGACCGGGAGCTTCCACCATCTGGGCCGAGGTGATCGCCCTGCCGGTGCTGGATGACCTGGGCCGGCTGGAGAACGTGCTGGGGGTGAGCCGCGACATCAGCGAACGCAAGCGCTTCGAGCAGCAACTCACCGAGGCCAATCGTCAGCTGGAGGCCCTGGCCACCACCGATGCGCTCACGGGCATCTGGAACAGGCGCCACCTTGAGAGCCTGGTCCAACGGGCGATCGCTCGCTCCGATCGCTACGGCGAACCGCTCACCCTGATCCTGATCGACCTCGACAACTTCAAGGGCATCAATGACCGCTTCGGCCACCTGATGGGCGATCAGGTGCTGATCGAGTTCTGCCGGCGCTTCCGCCGGCAACTGCGCAGCAGCGACGCCTTCGGCCGCTGGGGGGGCGAGGAGTTCCTGATCCTCATGCCCCGCTGCCAGGGCGAGGCCGGCGTGGCGGCGGCGGAGAAACTGCGGCAGCTGCTGGAGGCCACTCCGATTCCAGAACTGGGCACGGTCACCGCCAGCTTCGGCGTTGCCCAGCGCCTGGAGCGGGAGGCGGAGGTCGACTGGTTCCGCCGGGTGGATCAGCTGCTCTATGGGGCCAAGCTCGCCGGCCGGAACCGGGTGATGGGGGCCTGAAGCCAGCGGCCCGGCAGCCTCGGGCCAGCGGCTCAGGGGGTGGGGTTCGCGGCCTGCTGCTCCAGGGCCGCCACCCGCAGGCGGGTGTCGATCACCGCGTCGGGGTTGAGGCTGATCGAGTCGATCCCCTCCTCCACCAGGAACGCCGCAAACTCCGGGTAGTCGCTCGGGGCCTGGCCGCAGATGCCGATCTTGCGGCCGCAGCGCTTGGCGGTGCGGATCGCCAGCCGGATCATCTCCTGCACCGTGGCGTGGCGCTCGTCGAACAGATCGGCCACCAGGGCCGAATCGCGGTCGAGGCCGAGGGTGAGCTGGGTGAGGTCGTTGGAGCCGATCGAGAAGCCATCGAAGCGCTCGGCGAAGGCCGCGGCACCGATCACGTTGCTGGGCAGCTCGCACATCACATACACCTGCAGCCCGTTCTCACCGCGCACCAGGCCGTGGCGCGCCATCTCCGCCAGCACCCTGTCGCCCTCCTCCGGGGTGCGGCAGAAGGGCACCATCGGGATCACGTTGGTGAGGCCCATGGCCTCACGCACCCGCTTCAGCGCCTGGCACTCCAGGCCGAAGGCCTCGCGGAAGGCCGGCGCGTGATAGCGGGAGGCACCCCGCCAGCCGATCATCGGGTTTTCCTCGCTGGGCTCGAAGCCGCTGCCCCCGAGCAGGTTGGCGTATTCGTTGCTCTTGAAATCGGAGAAGCGCAGGATCACCGGCCGCGGGAAGAAGGCGGCGGCGATCCGCGCCATCCCCTGGGCCAGGCCGTCCACGTAGTAGTCGGCGGGGTGGGCATAGCCGCTGGTGAGGGCGGCGATGGCGTGGCGCACCTCCGGATCGCTCACCTGCTCTGGCTGGAGCAGGGCCAGCGGGTGCACCTTGATCTGGTTGGCGATGATGAACTCCAGCCGCGCCAGCCCCACCCCGTCGCAGGGGAGCTGGGCGAGCTTGAACGCCTCCTCGGGGTTGCCCACGTTCATCAGGATCTGGGTGCGGGTGGCCGGCAGGTCGCCGATCTGGCGTTCCTCCACCCGGAACGGCAGTGCGCCGCGGTACACCCGGCCCTCCTCGCCCTCGCAGCAGCTGGCGGTGATCGGCTCGCCGTCGGCGATGCGCTCGGTGGCATCGCCGGTGCCCACGATCGCGGTGATGCCCATCTCGCGGGCGATGATCGCGGCGTGGCAGGTGCGGCCGCCCTGGTTGGTGATCACGCCGCTGGCCCGCTTGAGGATCGGCTCCCAGTCCGGGTCTGTGCGCTCGGTGACGAGCAGATCACCGGGCTGGAAGCGCTGGATCTCCGAGGGGTCGCGGATGATGCGGGCCCTGCCGCTGCTCACCGAGGCGCCGATCGCCCGGCCGCTGCACAGCCGCTCGGCGCTGTGGGGTTCCAGG
>JBJTWP010000010.1:0-12148 GCA_046081805.1 Cyanobacteriota bacterium | reverse complement strand
GACAACGCCCAGCACTTCGTGGGCAACGCCAAGCTGTTTGGCGACAACATCGTCAACTACTCGCTCCATCCCTTCCGCCGGGTGGAACTGGTGGCCCAGCTCGACAACGCGGCCGATGTGGCCCGGGCGATCGCCTTGCTGAAGGAGGGGCTGCAGCGCGTGCCCAACCAGTACGACGGCAAACCGGCGGAGGTGGAGGTGCTCGAGTTCAGTGAGCGGGGACCGCGGCTGGCGGTGCGCCCCTACACCCACACCAACCACTACTGGCAGGTGTACTTCGACACCAACCGCATGATCGTGGACGTGCTCAGCGACGCTGGCTTCCCTGTGCCCCGCATCCCGGTGGCCATGCAGACGCCCGGCGCCAACTGAATTCCGAATCCGTCCCGTACGCCCCGGCTCGCCCATCTACGGCGCTGGCGCGGGGCCATCCACAGCCCACCTACAGCCCCACCAGCAGGGCCCTCACCCGCCGGCAGAACGCCTCCCAGCGCGCCCCATCCTCCGGCCGGGGGCAACGCTCGCCGCTGCTGGCCCGCATCCACACCGGATGGCTGCCGTGCCAGAGCAGGGGAGTCTCGTCATCGGCCACGCGGCTGAGCAGCAGATGCAGGTCGAGGCCACTGCGAAACACCTCCAGCTCAAGATCGCGCTCAGGCTCTCGCACACCCTGGGCGCTGCGGGCCTCGATCCGGAGACAGCAGTCGAGGCTGCCGTCTGGGCCACCCGGCGGATCCCCCAGCACCCTCAGACCATGGCGGCAGGGCACAAAGCACAGATCGGCCGCCCGGGCCAGGTCGGCCAACACCAGATCGAATGGCATCGCCTCCAAGCCGCCTTCCAGCACCAGCATCACCACCGCCGGCATTCAACCCATGATCGCGCCCTAGGCCAAAGCCCGGATCGAGCGCACCGCCAGCCGCAGCGGGCCCGCGCGGAACCCAGGGTTGAGTCCGCCACTGTCGTTGAACTTGGAATGCAACAGCTGCAGCCGCTTCACCCGCCGGGCATCGAAGCGCAGCGGGAGCCCTAGAGGCCGGGCCCGCACACTGGGGGTAAGGCGGTTGAAGGGCACCACCACCCGGGACAGGCCCTCGGGTTGCGTCGCAAACTCCGCCACCCAACGCAACCCGCCTGGAATCAGCTCGGCGGCACCAGTGACCCGATCGGCGCAGGCGATGGCAAGTTTGTAGCGGCGCCCATCACCCTCCAGCTCAAACTCCAGGGCCCCATACCTGGACAGATCAAGGGGCGGCACGAAGTCGGGCGAGCGACAGCTCACGAATCCGCCGCCCTCCACCACCACCATCGACTCCATCACCAGGCCCTGGGGACCGGCACTGCAGCGTCCTGAACTGCGGCCACCCATGATCGTGTCGTTCAGGCTGCTCCAGCCGGAGAAGCCATCGCCCGACACCAGCAGCAGCGCATCTGGCTGGGTCGTGGGCTGGGTCGTGGGAGGCCCATCATGCGGCATGGCTGAAGCCGGGCAGGAGAACTCCCTCAGCCTGCCGCAGCCAGACCTGCCGCCGCGGCTGTATCGGCCAGCACCAGCACCGTGGAGCGGGGCTGCACCAGCTTGGCCGGGGTACGCTCCGGCGACTCATGCGGATCCAGCAGCCGTACCAGGGCCTGCTGCTTGCCGGCGCCGCTCACCAGGAACACCACCTGGCGCGCCGCACTCAGCACCGGAGCCGTGAGCGTGATCCGCTCCATCGCCTTGCCGGTTCCGATCGTCACCGCCCGGTCGGTCACCTGGGTAGCGGGGGTGCCTGGAAACAGCGAGGCGGTGTGGCCGTCATCGCCGAGCCCAAGCAGCACCAGATCGAACACCGGAGGATCCCCAGGGCAGAGCCGGCGCACCAGGGCCTCAAAGGCCTCAGCCGACGCCTCGGCGGTGGGAAGCTCGGTGGGCACCGCGTGAAACCGTGCCTGTCGGGCGGTCTCCTGGGCCAGCAGGGTGGAGGCGATCATCCTGGCGTTGCTGGCGGGATCGCTGGCGGGCACCCAGCGCTCATCCCCAAGCAACACATCCACCCGATCCCAGGGCAGGTGTTCCTGCCCCAGGCGCCCATAGGCCAGGGCAGGGGTGCTGCCGCCGGCCAGGGCGATCTGGCAGCGGTAGCGCTCATCCAGGGCCAGATCGATCGCCGTGGCGATCCGCTCGGCCGCCCGGCGGGCGAGCTGGGTGGCATCGACGGCCACCTCCAGGCGATAGCTGGTCATGACCGAGCTCACACCATCCATTCGGTGTGGAAACTGCCGGGCTTGTCGATCCGTTCGTAGGTGTGGGCCCCGAAGCAGTCCCGCATGGCCTGCACCAGGTTCTGGGGCAGGCGAGCGCTGCGGTAGCTGTCGATGTAGTCGAGGGAGCTGCTCAGACAGGGCAGGGGGATCCCGGCCAGAGCGGCACCGGCCACCACCTGGCGCAGGCCTGGCAGGCGACGGTTCACCTGCTCGGCAAACCAGGGATCCACCAACAGGTTGGCCAGGTCGGGGTTGGCGGTGTAGGCGTTCTGAATGCGCTGCAGCAGGCGGGCACGAATGATGCACCCCCCCTTCCAGATCTGGCCGATGGCACTCAGATCCAGCTGATAGTCGTGCAACCTGGAGGCCTCCTGCAGCAGGGCCATTCCCTGGGCATAGCTGGCGACGCAGGCCAACACGCAGGCATCGAACAGGGGCGCCATGCCATCAGCCGGCTCGCCGAGCGGGATGGCGTAGCCCTCTGGACCGGGCAGCAGCGACTCGGCAGCCAGCCGCTCATGGCGCATGGAGCTCAGCACCCGGGCATTGAGCGCGGCGTAGATGGTGGGCACCGACACCCCCATCTCCAGGGCGCTCACCACGGTCCAGAGGCCTGTTCCCTTCTGACCGGCCGCATCCACGATCTGCTCCACCAGCTCCCCGCCGGTGTCGGGGTCGGTGGTGCGCAGGCAAATCTCGGTGATCTCCACCAGGAAGGAACTCATCTCCTCCGTGGCATTCCAGCCCGCCAGCACATCGGCCATCTGCACACCGCTCAGGCCGGCCCCGCGCTTCATCAGGTCGTAGGCCTCAGCCAGCACCTGCTCGATGCCGTACTCGATACCGTTATGAACGGTCTTCACGAAGTGACCGGCACCGCCGGGGCCGATGTAGGTAACGCAGGGGCCATCCTCCACCTGGGCGGCCATCGTCCGCACCAGGGGCTCGATCGCGTCGTAAGCGGTGCGGGTGCCCCCCGGCATCATGCTCGGGCCCTCCAGGGCGCCCTTGGCACCTCCACTCACCCCCATGCCGATATAGCCGAAGCTCTGGCTCTCCAACGCAGCCACCCGGCGTTCAGTATCGGCGTAGAGCGAATTGCCGCCGTCGATCAGCAGATCGCCCTCCTCGAGATAGGGCGAGATCTGGGCGATGGTGTCATCCACCGCTTCACCGGCCTTCACCATCATCAGAATGCGGCGCGGGCGCTCCAGCGCCGCGACGAACTCCTCGAGGGTGTAGGCCCCCACGATGTCCCTGCCAGCGCCACGACCCGCCAGAAAGGCGTCTGTCTTGGCGGCGGTGCGGTTGTAGACAACGCTGGAGAAGCCGTTGCGCTCAGCGTTGAGGACGAGATTTTCGCCCATCACGCCGAGACCGATCAGGCCGAAATGCGCCTTGCCCATGGAGTGGTGATCCTGCTGCTGCCATCACTGCCGCCAGTGTGACCAGGCCCGCCTGGCTTGTGCTTCAGGCTTGAGGCTTCCGTCACAACTGGGGGGATCAGGTCAGGGATCGACCATCTGGGCTGTAATCTGGTGTTCTGGTGTTCTGGTGTTCTGTGATCTGGGCTGCCGGCGTGAGCCGACCTCCCCTGCCGCAGCCCCGATCCCGGGAGCAGGGGTCCACCGGACGGGCTCGGGGGCGGGCCAGGGGCGGGACGCCGATGACAGGTCCCGCCTCAGATGACGGAACCGTCGGGGATGGTGCCGTTCTTCACCACCACCACGATGCCATTGCGGATGTAGAAATTCAGCTCCGGTCGATCCGCCTCTTCAATGCGATCCTTGTTAAGGATCGTGACGTTGTTGCCGATCCTGACGTTCTTGTCGAGAATCGCCCGCTTCACTGTGGTCCCCCTGCCCACGCCCATGGGAATGCCACCGCGCTCCCGCAGCAGCCCTCGCTCCTCATTCGACTCGAAGAAGTCGGCACCCATCAGCAGGGTGTCCTGCAGCACCACCTCATCCTCCACCCGGGTGCGGATGCCCAGCACACAGTTGTGAATGCTGCAGGCCTTGAGCAGGGACCCTTCGCCGATGATGGATGCGGTCACCTGGGCGTCCTGCAGTTTGCTGGGGGGCAGGTAACGGGGTCGGGTGTAGATCGGAAACTTCTCGTCATAGAAGGAGAAGGGCGGCGTGGGTTGCTGGGTGAGGGCGAGATTGGCCTCAAAAAACGCGCCGATGGTCCCGATGTCCTCCCAATAGTCGTCAAAGAGAAACGACTGGAGGCGATCGCCGCGGGCCAGGGAGGCGGGAATGATTTCCTTCCCGAAATCGGTGGCCGAGGGGTTGGTGTTCAACAGATCGAACAGCGTCTCACGGCTGAACACATAAATTCCCATTGAGGCCAGGTAGGGACGCTTGGCCGCCTCCTCCGCCGAGAGTCCCAATTCCTGGGTGTCCACCTGCATCGCTTCCAGATCCGCGCCCTTGGGCTTCTCGCGGAATTCCTGGATGCGTCCCACATGGTCGGTGCGCATCAAGCCAAAGCCCTCAGCCTGCAGGGGATCCACCGGCAGCGCCCCAACGGTGAGCTGGGCACCGGTGGCGATGTGGTGATGGACGAACTGGGCGTAATCCATCCGGTAAAGCTGGTCGCCGGAGAGAATCACGTAGTGGTCCACGTCCCATTCCTGAAACAGCCACTGGTACTTGCGCACAGCGTCGGCTGTGCCTTCAAACCAGCTTGGGCTGTCGGGCGTCTGCTGGGCCGCCAGCACCTCCACAAACCCCTGACCGAACCCGGCCGACAGGTTGTAGGTCATGGTGAGGTGACGGTTCAGCGAGGCGCTGTTGAACTGCGTCAGGACATAGATCTTGGTGATCTCGGAGTTGATGCAGTTGCTCACCGGAATGTCGATGAGCCGGTACTTGCCCGCCAGAGGCACGGCCGGCTTGGCCCGCATCTTGGTGAGCGGATAGAGCCGGGTCCCGGCACCGCCGCCGAGAATGATCGCCAGGACGCGCTTCATGACTGGGCTCGCTGAGGGCCGGTTGGGCAGACCGTAGGGGAGTGGTTGACCGGAAGGCGAGCCCTGCGCGCACCGGCGGCATGAACTGTTGCAGTCATCACAGCAGTGGTCATGACAGGAGAATCCGGCAGCCGCTGCCGACGGCCGGGGGATTCAGTCGTCGTGGGCAACGTCGTTGAGCTCAAACAGCTGCTCCAGCACCCGGATGGCGCTGTGGCGCTGGCTGCGCGGCTGGGGCGCCCGCAGGTTGGTCACCGGGGTGTGCAGCACCTTGTTGATGATGCCCTTGCTGAGGGCCTCCACCACCTTGCGCTCGCGCACGGAGAGATCAGGACCCATGCGACTGAGGGCCTTCTGCAGTTCCTGCTCCCGGATGTCCTCCAGCTGGCGACGCAGCCGGTTCACCACGGGCACCGCCTCCAGGCCATCCCACCATTCGAGGAACAGGCGGGCCTCCTCCTCCAGCAGCCCCTGGGCCTCGGCCGCCATTTCACGGCGGGCTTCCTGGTTGCGGGCCACCACCTCCTGCAGGTCATCCACGTCGAAGGACTGGACACCGGTCAGATCGGCGGTGTCGGCACTGATATTGCGGGGCACCCCGATGTCGATCAGCATCAACGAGCTGCGCCGGTTCAGGCCCGACAGGCGGCCTGCCGTGATGATCGGTTCATCGGCGGCGGTGCTGGTGAACACCAGCGAGCAGGTGCTGAGGCAGTGATCGAGCTCCTCGAGCGGGCGACACTGCACCGGGAGGGCGGGGAAATCACCCGCCAGCGCCTCGGCCCTGGCCACCGTGCGGTTCAAGAGCACCACCCCCCGACAACCCTTGGCCTGAAGGTGTTGGAGCAGCAGCCGGGCCATGCGACCGGCGCCGACCACCGCCACCTGCTCCTGGTCGAGGGGAACGAGCTCATCGAGGCCGCGAGCCTGGCCCACCTTGAGCTGGGCGAGCTCCACGGCAGCGGAGCTGATCGAGACGGCGCCAGTGCCCAGGTTGGTTTCGGTGCGCACCCGCTTGCCGGTGCTCACCGCCTGGTTGAGAAGACGGTTGAGAATCGGACCGACGGAGCGGTGCTCCTGGCCAAGCCTCACCATCTTCTTCACCTGGGAGAGGATCTGGCCCTCGCCCAGTACCAGGGAATCGAGACCCGCTGCCACCCGCAGCAGATGGGCCACGGCCTCCTCGTGGTGAAATGTGAAGAGATGGGGGGTCAGCTCATCCACCTCCAACCCGGAGTGCTGGCTGAGGAAGGAGCCGATGGCGGAGATCCCCTGCTCCGGGTGGCGCAGCAGGGTGTAGATCTCCAGGCGGTTGCAGGTGCTGAGGATGGAAGCCTCCAGCACCTGCTCATCGGCGCGGAGCCGCTGGAGCGAGAGCTCCATGGTCTGCTCCGGGATGCTGAGTCGCTCCCGAATCTCCACCGGAGCCGTGCGGTGACTGAGGCCGACGACGGCGATGTGCATGGAGGCCGGCTCCTTCGTGCTCAACCGGGACTCAGCGCAGGGCAATGCTCTGGGCGCCGTCCTTGATGTGCACCGTGGTCGTGAAGCGGGCCGTGTTGTCAAGAGTGCTGATCACCAGGGAACTGGTGCGGGTGCAGTCCTTCTCGAACTTCACGCCATCGAACAGCAGCCCGTCGGTGATGCCGGTGGCGGCGAACACCACGTTCTCGCCGCAGGCCAGCTCCTCAGCTTCGTAGACGCGATCGGGGTCGCTGATGCCCATCTCGGCCAGGCGGTCCAGGTTGCCCTCCTTGGTGAGGCCCTCCCACTCGGACGTCTGGGCCACGGCCGGGTCGTAGACCAGTTGGCCCTGGAAATGGCCCCCGAGCGCACGGAGCGCCGCGGCGGAGATCACCCCCTCAGGGGCGGCACCGATGCCCATCAGGCAGTGGGTACCGGTGCCGGCGAAGCCACAGGCGATGGCGGCCTGCACATCCCCATCGGAGATGGGCTGCACCCGGGCGCCGGTAGCGCGGATCTCCTTGATCAGATCCTTGTGGCGGGCACGGTCCATCACCACAATCACCAGCTCGTCGGCCGGGATGCCCAGGCACTCGCTGAGGATGGCGATGTTCTCGGTGGCCGACTTGCGGATGTCCACCTTGCCCTTGGCCGCCGGCGGGGCGGCCAGTTTCTTCATGTAGAAGTCGGGGGCGTTGAACAGGCCGCCGCGGTCGGAGGCGGCCAGCACGGCCATGGAGCCCCGCTGGCTGTTGGCGCAAAGGTTGGTGCCCTCGCAGGGATCAACGGCAAAGTCGACGCCGGGGCCCGTGCCGCTGCCTACCTCCTCACCGATGTAGAGCATGGGGGCCTCGTCGCGCTCCCCCTCGCCGATCACGATGCGGCCCTGCATCTGGATCTTGTACATGCGCTCGCGCATGGCCTCCACGGCAGCGGCATCGGCCTCGTTCTTGAGACCCATGCCGGTGAGCCTGGCGGAAGCAATGCCAGCCTGTTCAACGACCTCGAGAATTTCCTGGATGAGGGTGCGATCCACGGTGATCCGGCGGGGAGAATTGGCTTCGCTGGAGGGGCGTTGGGAGGACGTGGTGACCGGGCCAGGGGGCAGGTGCCGCAGGCCCTCTCGCCTCGGAAGCAGGGGCAACTGTATCAGTGACTCCAAGTGGGCCCTCTCCGTAGGATCCGGCCCATTCCCTGTTCTCCGGACCTGCCATGAGCACCAAGCAGCTGGTGGTGTCACCATCGATCCTCTCCGCTGACTTCTCCCGCCTCGGTGAAGACGTGAAGGCGGTGGACCAGGCCGGCGCGGACTGGATCCATGTGGATGTGATGGACGGTCGCTTCGTTCCCAACATCACCATCGGCCCCCTGATCGTGGAGGCGCTGCGGCCGGTGACCACCAAGCCCCTCGACGTTCACCTGATGATCGTGGAGCCCGAGAGGTACGTGCCGGATTTCGCCAAGGCCGGGGCAGACATCATCTCCGTTCAGGTGGAAGCCTGCCCGCACCTGCATCGCAACCTTGCCCAGATCAAGGATCTGGGCAAGCTGGCCGGCGCCGTACTCAACCCCAGCACTCCGATCGACACCTTGGAGTACTGCCTGGAGCTCTGCGACCTGGTGCTGATCATGAGCGTGAACCCCGGCTTCGGCGGCCAGAGCTTCATTGACAATCAGGTCCAGAAGATCCGCGACCTGCGTCGGATGTGCGATGACAGGGGTCTGGATCCCTGGATCGAGGTGGATGGCGGCATCAAGCCCGCCAACGCCTGGAAGGTGATCGAAGCCGGTGCCAACGCGATTGTGAGCGGTTCAGGCGTCTTCGGTGCCAGCGATTATGCGGCGGCGATTCAGGGCATCCGCGATAGCAAGCGCCCTGGCTGACAGGCCTGTTCCGGCTTGGCTCACCCTTCCAGCTCCCCCAAGGGGAGCTGGAATCGTTGACTCAGGAATGGCACTCAGGAATCGAAAAACCAGCCATAGCTGTGCAGACCAATGCCCAACAAGTTCACTCCGATGTAGCACACAGCAATCACCACCAGGCCCGCAGTGGCCACGATCGCGGGACGGCGACCCTGCCAGCCGCGAATCAAGCGGGTGTGCAGGTAGGCGGCATACACCAGCCAGCAGATCAGGGCCCAGGTTTCCTTGGGATCCCAGCTCCACCAGCTGCCCCAGGCCTCATTCGCCCAAACGGCGCCGCTCACCAGCCCCACCGACAGCAGCAGAAAGCCGACCGTGATCGTGCGGTAGCTCAGGGAATCCAGGTGTTCAGCCAGCCCCATGGTCTCGCTGCTCAGCCGCAGCGAGAGAGCTGGGGGCGCATTCCGCTCAAGCGTGGCTACGGCCATGGCCGTCACCGGGGCTGGGGTGGTGGCGGCAGCCTGGCGATAGGCGCCGCTGCCAATGGAGCTGCCCCGCAGCTGCAGGGCCTGACTCCGGTCCGTGAGGAGGACGGCCAGGGACAGCAGGGACCCCACCAGCAGGGCGGCATAGCTCAGCATGATCACACTCACATGCATCACCAGCCAGCTGGAGCGCAGGGCTGGCACCAGCGGTGAGGCCTCCTGCAACCGGTCGGGCAGGGCGAAGCTGGCAAAGGCCACGCAGCCCAGGGCCATCGGGGTGGCGGCGGCGGGCACCAGAGGCGACGGCCAGGAGCGCTCCACCAACAGCTGGGTGAGGGTGCAACCCCAGGCCAGAAAGCAGAGGGATTCGTAGAGATTGCTGATCGGGAAATGGCCGGAATCCCACCAGCGCAGCAGCAACTGGGCAGCCAGCGCCAGGTTGGCCGCCGCCACCAGCAGCCGCACGGCCGGCAGGGTGCGACCCCCGCTCACCGCCCAGAACGCCAAGGGCAGCACCAGCAGCAGCAGGCAGAAGGCCACTAAGCCCAGGGCGATCACCGGGTCGTTGGAAAGCGGCAGCCCCAGCATCAGCAACATCGATGGTGAAGGGCCCAGTCTGCCCTGCGGCTGGGGGTTTCAGCGGCTGGCCTGACGCAACAGCAGCAACCCTCCCGCCAGGCCGATCAGCACTGGCACCCAGGCGGCTGCGATCGGGGAGAGGGAGCCCTTAATGCCCAGGGAACTGAAGATGAACGACATCAGGTAGTAGCCGAAGATCAGCAGCACGCTGATGCCGAAACCCTGACTGCGGCTGGTGCGGTTGTTCGGGCGCACCCCCAGGCTGCTGCCGATCAGGCCGAACACCAGGCAGATGGCGGGAAAGGCGAACTTCTCATTGATCCGCACCCGCATGCGTCGCGCCTCCAACTGGTTCCCCGCCTGGGTGAGGAGGCGTTCGGCGGTGCGGGCCTGGGCCACCGTCATCACACTGGCGTCCGTGGGAAGCTGGGCCACCCGAATGGGGTTGCTGTCGAGCGGATAGAGGTAGCGATCAAAGCGGGCCGTGGTGGTGAGACCAGAACCACCGATCTCCACGCTGGTGATCCGGCCATCGAGGAACTCCCACATGCCCTGGCTGTCGTTCCAGATGCCGCGGTCGGCCTGCAACATCTGGCGATGACCGGCGCGGGTGAAATCGAGCACCGTCACGTCGCGCATCTCACCGTTCTCAAACCTGCGGGCATAGAAGAGCTGGGAGAGATCCCGCTCGCTGCCGCCATCCGGCGTGGGTCGATCGCCAAAGGTGGGATAGAGGATGAACTCCCCCCGGCTGGCCGTCACGGAGCGGCCAAGCCCGCGCTCGAAGGTGTAGGTGGCCTCCAGGTTGGCCCTGGGCACAATCAGATCGTTGAATACAAAAGTCAGCGTGCTCATGGCCAGGGACAGCACCAGGGCCGGAGCCACCATCCGGCGGGTGCTCACGCCGATGCTGCGCAGGGCGGTGAGCTCGCTGCCGCCGGACAGACGGCTGTAGGCCAGCAGGGTGGCCATCAAGGTGGCCATCGGGAAGGAGAGCACCAGGAATCCCGGCAGGCGATACCCCAGCACCTGCATGGCAGCCCACACCGGCAGACCCGATTCCGCCACCCGCCGCACCAGTTCGAACACCACCCCCACCGAGAGGGAGACGGCCGTGAAGGCGGCGATGCCGAACAGCAGCGGTCCGAGCAGCTCGCTCAGCAACCAGCGGTCGAGCAGGGGAACCCTGCGCCAGGCCACCAGGGGCCCGGCGGTGTGTCCTGGCCTGGCGGTCACTCCGATCACAGCTGAAAGCCCTCCCCGAGGTAGTGCCGGCGCACCAGGGGGTCGTTGCCCACCTCTCTGGAACTGCCGGAGGCCAGGATCTGGCCGTCGTTGAGGATGTAGGCTCGGTCCGTGATCGCGAGGGTTTCGCGCACGTTGTGGTCGGTGATCAGCACCCCCATGCCGCGCTGGCGCAAGCTGCTGATCAACTGCTGCAGATCCGCCACAGCCAGCGGATCCACCCCGGCGAAGGGTTCATCGAGCAGCAGGTAGCGCGGACCTTGAAGGCCGACCGCCAGGGCCCGAGCGACCTCAGTGCGGCGGCGCTCCCCACCGGAGAGCTGATAGCCACGGCGATGCTGAAACGGCCCGAGGTGGAATTCCTCAATCAGTGCAGCGAGGCGCTCGCGCCTGAGCAGGCGGGGCGCCTGGCTGGCCTCCAGGGCCAGGCGCAGGTTGTCACGCACCGTGAGCTGACGGAACACACTGGCCTCCTGGGGCAGGTAGCCGATCCCCAGGCGCGCCCGCAGGGGCATCGCCAGGTGGGCCACGGCTTCCCCGTCGAGCATCACCCGGCCGCGATCTGGGCGCAGCAGGCCTGTCACCAGGTTGAACGTGGTGGTCTTACCGGCGCCGTTGGGGCCAAGCAGCCCCACCACCTCGCCGGGCTCCAGCACCAGCGACACGTTGTTCACCAGCGGCCGCCCCCCGAGGGTGAGGGCCACGCCTTCGAGCCGCAGGCTCATGGCTTGCTGCCCTGGCGGGCGGGGAGCCGCACCTTGCTGAACACCTGTTGGCCTTCGGGGGGCACAGCCAGCAGGCGCTCGCTCTTCACGTCGTAGATCACCCGCTCGGCGCGCATGGCGTGTCCATCGGTCTGCACGATGTCCACATCGCCGCTCAGGATCACCCGACCCTCCTGGCTGAAGTACTGGGCCTGGCGAGCCGTGGCCACCACCCGCTGGTCGGGGTACACGATCCGTACGTTGCCCGTGGCGGTGATCACGCCGGTCTTGTTGTCGGCTCGCTGCAGGTCGGATTCGATCGTGACCAGCCCGCTGGTGGGTGTGCTGACGCGGGCAGCCGGGGCCGGGGGCGAGACTGGCGCCGGGGCGGGGGCCTGCTGGGCCAGGGCCAGCGTCGGGGTGAGGGCCCCAAGGGCCGCCAGCAGCGCGAGGAGCCGAACAACGGGGCTCGTTGGGTGCGGGCTCAAACCCTGAATCCCCGTCACAGCGATTGCTGCAATTTACAGATCAGAGCCGGAGTCCCCTGGTCGCTGCAGCAGGGGGAGGGGCAGGGCTTCGGGGTT
>JBJTWP010000009.1:0-4088 GCA_046081805.1 Cyanobacteriota bacterium | reverse complement strand
TCCACGATCACCGCCTCGATCGCCTCCGCCCGCCGGGGTGCGGCCAAGGAATCGCGGCGCACCAGGGCCGTGTCCACCACCGCATGGCGGGCATAGCTGCGCACCGGCGGCAGGCCGTCGGCGCTGATCCCCGCCCAGCCCAGGCGTTCATCCAGTTCTGCCAGCAGGGTGTGGGCGGAGGGATCGGCCAGCCGGCCGGCGGCCTGGCGCACCACGTGGTGCAGCTCCCGCAACCGTGGCGGTGAGAACAGCGCCGTGCCCAGGCAGTAGCCGTGGCGCACGTTGTCGTTGCGGCTGCGGTAGCCGTAGGGGGTGAGGAGTTTTTCGAGGTCCTTGCGCAGGGTGGCCATTTCGCCCGGCATGTAACCGCCGGGGATGGCTGCGGTGGCGGCGATCAGGTGCTCGTGCAGGTTGGCGCCGTGCTCGGCTGGCCGATCAAAAGGCACCTGCAGCAGGTGGCGCAGCAGGGTCATCACCCGCAGAAACACCGGGCCATCGCCCAGTGGCGGCAGCCCGCCATGAATGGGCCCCTGCGGCGCGGGCGCGAGCCGGATCGGCGCCTGCACCGGGGCAGGGGAGCAGAAGCCATTGGTCTCCAGCCAGGCCAGATCCGCCCGGATTGCGGCGGCATCGGCGTAGCAGGGCCCATGCAGCCGGCCCAGGAAGGCGGCGGCCCGGTCGGCCAGATCCCCCTGCGGCAGGGGCGAGAGGATCGCCTCCAGCTCCTCGGCGCTGGCCGGATCGCTGGCGGCCAGGTCGGGCCAGGTGCTCAGCAGCTTGATCAGATGGAGCAATCGCTCCAGATCGAGCAGCCGCGAGTAGCCGTGGCGCTGCAACTTGCGCTCGCGGTTGGCCGCGCCGCGGATGCGGCGATCCAGGGCGGCCAGCTCCGCCTCCAGCACCGGCGTGAGATCGCTGTGGTGGCTGGGCACCACGGCACAGATGGCTGCAAAACCTTCGGCCCGTGATGGCCCGAAGAGGGGGTCGGCCAGGGCGGCGGCCATCTCCTGGATCACCGGCACGGGCACGGCCCGCTCGCGTGTGGCGTTCCAGGCCAGGGAGGTGGGCAGGGGTGTGTAGAGCCACCAGCCGATCCACTCCACCGGCGCCGGCAGCGGCAGGGCCTGGGTGATCGCCAGCCGCCAGGCGCGGCGGGCGTGGGTGGCATCCACGATCACCGGGATGCCGGCCGCCACCGCCGCCTGGATGCGCTGGTGCAGCCGCTGCTGGATGTCCGTCCAGGGGCCCTGCACCGCCGCATCGCCGAACACCTCGGCGCGGATGGCGTCGGTGGAGAGCACCACTGCCGGCGCTTCGCCGGGGGCGGTGAGCAGGGGCGCCAGGGCCCTGGCCAGGGTGGTCTTGCCGCTGGCGGGCTGGCCGATCAGCAGGTGACAGCGCAGCGGGGTGGCCATGGCGGCAGCGAACAGGAATCACCACTCTTTCGCACGAACCAGCGGCTGAAGGGACCACCCGCTGGCGACGCCCCGGGAGGATGGGACCGGCGGTTGCTGGGTCTGGCTTTGCTGGCATCCCCGCCGCTGGGCACCCAGCTGCCGCCCGCCAGGTTCAGGATGGACGGCGTGCGTCCTGGATGGTGCCGTGCTGCTGCGCATCGGCTGCGAGCTGGAGCTTGTCAGCGAGGCGGCCACGCCCGTACTCGCCCTGGTGCATCCCCACCACCAGCTGCTCAGTGCGCTGCGGAGCGCTGAGCAGGTGCGGCTGGAGCCGGATCGGACGGTGGAGGTGCTGATCGATCGGCTGGGCAACCGCTGGTGCCGCTTCCAGGCGGCAAGCGGTCAGACCCGCTTCGGCTACAGCACCACCACCGAGTGCCCTGACGCTGTGGATCCGCTGGAGCCGGCAGCTCACCAGTGTCCGGTGGAGCGCCTGCCGATCGACGCCTATCCCTATCTCAATGCCAGCACCTACTGCGACACGCCGGCCCTGATGGCCCTGGCCTGGGATCGCTTCGGCGGAAGCGCCCGGGGCTGGGGCCTGGTGCAGTCGATCTGCGACTGGGTGCATCGCCGCATCCGCTTTGACTACGGGGCCTCGCAGCTGCACCAGAGCGCCAGCCAGACCCTGGCCGCCGGCGCCGGTGTCTGCCGCGACTTCGCCCACCTGGCGATCAGCCTCTGCCGTTGCCTGAACATTCCGGCCCGCTACTGCACCGGCTATCTCGGCTACACCGGCATCCCGGCTGGAGATGCCCCGGTGGATTTCTCCGCCTGGTTTGAGGCCTACCTGGCCGATCGCTGGTTCGTGTTTGACGCGCGCCACAACATTCCACGTTGCGGCCGGGTCTTGATCGCCCGGGGGCGGGATGCGGGGGATGTGCCCTTTCTGCGCACCTTCGGCAGCCATCAGCTGGTGGGATTCGCGGTGACCACCGAGCTGGAGCAGCCGATCGGCCCCTGTTGATGACCCTGGTTCCCCTGGCGCGTTTGCCATGCCGTGGGGCAGGGTGCGGCGCTCAGGCAAGGTGGTGCGAGTGCAGGGGTTGACGGACGTCAGCGGGGATCCATGGCCGTGCTTGGCAGAGCAGCGATTCTGAGGGCCCTGGAGGATGGCTCGATTCAGATCACGCCCTTCACACCGGAACGGGTGGGGCCAGCCTCCGTTGATCTCACCCTGGCCAACACCTTTCGGGTGTTTCAAAAGGTGCACCAGATCATTGAGGTGCACGAGGACACCGACTATCGCGAGCTGACTGACAAGCTTGAGGTGGCCACTGGCAAGCACATCCTGATCATGCCGGGCGAGACCATCCTCGGCATCACGCGGGAGCGACTGCGACTGGGCCCTGGACTGTGCGGCTGGCTGGAGGGGCGCAGCCGCTACGCCCGCCTGGGCCTGATGGTTCACATCAGTGCCCCCTTCATGGGACCCGGCATTGACAGCCAGCAGGTGCTGGAAATGAGCAACTTCGGTCCCGCACCCCTGGCCGTGTACCCCGGCATCGCGATCTGCCAGTTTGTCTTCCAGAAGCTGGAGGGATCCGAACACTATGCCGGGCGCTTTGCCGGCCAATCGGCGGCCAGTTTCTGAACCCGGCAGCGGCATCAGGGCCTCCGATTCTGGCCTATCCGTCTGTTGGCAGCCGTCATGCTTTCTTCGCCACCAGCACCATCAGCCCCGGGGTTTCCTGGCCCACCACACCGTGGCTCGGGGAGGCAATCCAGTGGATGCAAGCATCCGACAGACCCGCCGCTCTGGCCTGATCAAGGAGATCCCAGCCGGGGATCTGATACACCAGGCTGCCCAGTTCGGGGTCGACGGGATTGCCGTGGAATTCAGGTTCGGTGAGCAGCTCCTCCTCTGCGGCAACCCCCGGGCTGGCCCCTTCGCGGTGGCGAACCTTGATGATCGTGGTGTAGCGGTCGTAGGCGAAGGGAAACGTGCCCGTAAAATAGCCGCCGGGGCGCAGGATGCGGGCGATCTCACCCAGGGCTGCCGGCAAGTTGTAAAGATGCTCAAACGCCTCATTGGCGATCACCAGATCAGCGCTGTCATCAGGCAGGGTGAGACTGCAGAGATCCTGGTGGGGGACGGAGCTGCGCAGCGGGTGGTTGGGATCTGGCATGAATTCACTGCCATAGAAGTGCGTGAACAGGCCCCGCAGCCGGTCGGAGAACGCCGTGACGGCCTCCGGGCAGTACACCTCGACCCGCTCCCTGGGCGGCAGGAAACCCCCAGCCAGCAGGCTCTCCACCACCAGCATCACGGCCCGATGGCGCGCCAACCAGCCCCGCGCCTCCAGGGTTTCGCGGTAGTTTCCATTGGCCATGATGAGGTCTGCGGCGGCAATGTGCTCGCCGCTGAGGGGCTCTGTGATGCCGTTCAGGGCGATCAGCCGCAGGGTCTGCTGCACCTGCCGCGCCCAGGTGGAAAAGCTGGCCTGGATGTAGCGCTGAAACTCCGCCAGGCTGTAGAACTGCTCCACCTGGCAGTGGAGTCCCGGCGGGGGTGGGGGCAGCTGGCTGATGGGCACTGGCCTGGTCCTTCGTGATGTCTGAGCTTAAATTGATCCGATGAGTCATCCCAACCCCAGCTCCCGCGCGGAGGCCGCTGGTCCTGCCCAGCAG
>JBJTWP010000008.1:0-9932 GCA_046081805.1 Cyanobacteriota bacterium | reverse complement strand
TGTTCCGCCATGGCCAGCAAGCCGCGCACCGCTCAACCGCTCACCCAGGAGGCCGTTGCCCAGGGCAGCCATGACGGCACCACTGTCCCGGCCATGGCCGACTGGCTGGCGGAAGCCACAGCCCAGGGCATCAAGCCCGAGCAGGCTCTGGCCCTGATCGGCCTGGGGCTGATCCGCAACATCGGCGGAGCGGCCGGCGGTGAATCGGCCTGGATCTGGTCGGAGGGGGATGACGGCGGCAGCGCCGACCTGCCAGCCCTGCGCCAGCGCCTGGAGCTCACCGACCTGGCCCTGCGCACCGGGGCTCCGCTCAGCACCGCCGAAGTAACCGTTCTGCTGGGGGCCCGCCCCGGCGGCGCCATGGTGGAACGGGGTGGCCTGCGGGCCCGCCGGATCAGTCGCAATGTGTGGAAACTCACCAAGGCGGAGGAGGGTGGGCCGTCGTTCCAGGACGGCTTCCGCCGACGCCTCTGAGCCCGGCCGTGCTGGCGGTCAGGTGAGCCCCACCAGCTGCAGGGAGTAATCCCACACCCTGGCGGCGGTGTCGGGGTTGCTGGCCTGGTCGGAGAGTTCCTGACTGAACTGCCGGCCGTTCTTGCTCTGGCGGTTGCCCCAGCTCCAGTGCACCCCGGACACGGCGAACTCCTGGTCGGCCACGACCTGGGCCACCCGTTCGCCGGCCAGGGCCTGGCTCACATAGCCGCCGGTGATGGTCTTCTGAAACCAGGGGAAGATCGTCTGGAACGCCTTCGGAGTGTTGCGGAACAGGGCCGTGTCAGCCACGCAGCCTGGGTAGAGGGAACTGAAGGTGATGCCCGTGCTCTGGTGCAGGCGACGGTGCAACTCCTGCGTGGTGATCATGTTGCAGAGCTTGCTGTCCTTGTAGGCCTTGCCGGGTTTGAAGGGCTTGCCGTCGGCCATGGCGACCGGCGCCTTGAAGCCGGCGGCGAACCCGGACAGATCCCCCAGATCAGCCGGGGCGGGGATGGGGATCTCGCCACCCAGCTCCTTGGAGTTGGCGGTCACGGTGCCGAGGATGACCACCCGGCGCGAGGGATGGCTGGAGCGCTGCAGATCCGGCAGCAGCAGGTGAATCAGCAGGAAATGGCCCAGGTGATTGGTGGCCATCGAGAGCTCGTAGCCCTGGGGGGAGCGCTCGGGCTGTTTCAGCCGTGGCTTGTAAACCGCGGCGTTGATCACCAGGGCATCGAGGGGCTGGCCGATGGAGGCCACCAGGGTTTCCACCCCCGTGCGCACGCTCTCCAGATCGCCCAGATCCATGCGGATGTGGTGAAGCTTCGCGGCGGGAACGGCCAGGGACTCGGCGGCGACCCCCGCCTTCACCGGATCGCGGTTGGCGGTCACCACGGTCCAACCCCGTTCCACCAGGGACTTCACGGCATGGAGTCCAACCCCGGAGGTGGTCCCGGTGATCAGAACCGTTCCTGGAGTGCTGGACGGGGCTGCGGCCATGGAGCTGGGCTGGGGAGGCGCCCCAACCTAAGGAGAGTGCTCCACAGGCGGTGGATGGTCAGGGCTGGGCGGCAACAGATGGAAACGGCGGGTCCCCCGCCTTGTTCCACACCACCCGCAGGCGGTTCGGGGCAATCCACTGACTCTGTTCGCGGATCAGACGCTGCTCGCCCTCCAGGCTGAAGAGCCGGTCGAAGCGCTCCCGGGCGCGGGCCAGCTTGGCCTGCTCCAGATGGAGAACGGCGGCCAGTTCACCCTGGCGCTCCATCCGCTCCTGATAGGCGCCGGCCAGCCGCACCAGGCTGACCCCGGCCAGCAGGGCCAGGCCGCACTTCACCGTGAGACCAATGACGCTGCATAGCAACTCACGCCGTTCCTGGGCCAGGGCAAGATCCGGAGCCAGGCTGCTGATCTCCCTCAGACCAGGCTGGGGGGCAGAGCCAGGTAGGGCCGCGGACAATGGACGCGGTGAACGCCTGGAGGTTTGGCCTGGGCGTGGTCGGGTGCTGGAGGAGACCCCAGGCATCAGCTGGCCGCGGGTGGACGTGGCCGGGTTTTAGCGCCCCGTGCCGCCGCTGCCAAGCGGCAGCACGGTCTGGGCTGGATTCAGGCCTCGTACAGGCTGACGCAGAGGCGCACGGCGAGCACGCCGGCATGGGCGGCCACCACCAGGGCGATCAGCACTTCGGATTGGCTGAGGGCGGAAACCATGGCGGTCGAAGCGACGAAGGGACTCTGCGCCATTCTTTGCCTCCTGGCCGCTACCGTCCAGCCCTGTGCACGCTGCTGTCACAGCTCTTGATGCCCGACCCCATCCCCCCCGTCCCGTCCGAGCCCGTGAGGGTGGGGCCGGAGCGGATTGGTCGTCTCGATCTCAGCCCGCTGGATCCCTGGGCTTGTCTCAGTCCTGCCGAACTGCTGCAGCATGGCGGTGGGCTTGTGCTGCAGATCGAATGGCCCTGCGCTGATGACGATCCGCGCGAGCTTTCCGAAATCCCCGAGGTGCGCCTCTGGGCCCTGCGGGCCGATGCCACCCATCCCTGGCTGCCGCTGTTGCTGGAGCGGGCCAGCGGCCAGCTCACCCGCCATGTGGCGATGCTTCTGCCCCACGGCTTCAGTCGCAGCGAGGGGATCCGCTTCGCCCCCGAAAGCCTGGAGCTCTGGATGACCCACCGGCTGTTCCACCTGGATGGCTGGGCCCGCTCCCATGGGCTCAACTGCCGCCAGGGCCTGGGACAGATGGCGGCGGTGCTGGGCTTCGAGCTCGATCCAGGCTTCTGGGAGCCGCTGCCGCGTCCCTGAGCCCTGGCCCTCAGCCGGCCAGCAGCAGCAGCAGGCTCCACGCCATCAATCCGACACTGGGGCCATGCAGGCCCCTTCAGCATCGATTTCAGCATCGTTGACCGCTCCGATGCAGCTGCTGCCGGCGTTGCAGCTGGACGGCGCCTGGCAGATGGCCATCGATGCCTGGATGTTGGAGCAGCGCCGCCCGGCCCTGCGGATCTACCGCTGGCGCCGCCCGACGCTCTCGCTCGGTCACCACCAGCGCCGGATCGAGCCCCACTGGCTGGAGCTGGCGCACGGCGGCGCGATCGACCTGGTGCGGCGGCCCAGCGGCGGCCGGGCCGTGCTGCATGGCGCTGATCTCACCTACGCCCTGGTGTGGCCCGATGCCCCCGGCAGCCGCGAGGCGGTGTACCGACTGGCCTGCCGCTGGCTGCAGGAGACCTTTGCCGAGCTGGGCCAGCCCCTGGCCTTCGGGCGCCAGGCCGCCCGCGCCCAGCCCGCCAGCTGCTTTGCCCTGAGCACGGCCGCCGATCTGGTCCATGCCGATGGGGGCAAGCGCATCGGCAGCGCCCAGCTCTGGCGCCAGGGCTGCCTGCTGCAGCACGGCAGCATCCAGCTGGATCCGCCGGCCGCCCTGTGGGAGCAGCTGTTCGCCACGCCGCCGCCGCGGTTGGCGCCGCTGCCGGTGAGCAGCACTGAGCTGGAGGGGCTCCTGCTGGCGGGCGCCTGTCGCTGGCTTCCCCCTGCGGCGGCTGGGATGGTGCCCGTGGCGCTGCCGTCCCTGGCGCTGGCAGCGATCAGCCGCCAGGTTGCTGGGTTTCAGCTCGACCTGGCCTCGCCCGAGGCCACCATCGAGCGCACCACCGGCGCCAGGGCCAGCCCCAGCGGGTAGGTGTTGTGGCGGCGGGCCGCCTCCAGCAGGGCGGCGGGCAGCTTCAGCCCCAGCTTGCGCAGCACCGCCTCGCCCAGATCGGGGCGATCGATCGTGCCGCTGGGCAGCCCCGCGGCGCTGAGCACCAGCAGGCGGTGGCCGCCGCTCGCCTCAAGCTGTTGCACCGCCTGCCAGAGCGGCGCTGCCTCCGGGATCGCCGGCAGGCTGGAGAGGGGCCGCAGATGGTCCCCGATCCGATCGGTGTCCCAGCGCTGCACCGGCAACTGCTGCAGGGGCTGGTCGTCGATCACCCCGCGCCAGCGGCCCCGGTCGGTCACCAGCAGCCAGTCGCCCTGGCCAACGGCTTCGGTGTCCGCCAGTCGGATCGTGCTGAGTTCGCGCAAGGTGCCGTTGGCTTCCAGCACCCGGAAGCGGCGGCTGGCCGCATCCCGCACCCGCAACTGGTTGAGGCTCTGCTGCAGGGCCAGCATCTGGCTCTGGTTGCGGGCGGCCCCCAGGCCAAACCAGCCGAGCAGCATCAGCCAGACGCCGCCGGCCCCCCGGCCATTGAGCAGCAGCACGGCGCCCAGACCCACCGCCAGCAAGGCCAGAAAGCGGCCACAGCCGTTGGCCACCTCAATGCCGCGGCGCTGGCTGCCGCTGGCTTTCCAGACCAGGGCCTTGACGATCAAGCCGCCGTCAAGGGGCAGTCCCGGCAGCAGGTTGAACAGGCCCAACACCAGGTTGAGGCTGCCGAGTTCACGGGCCATCGCTCCCAGCCAGGGGGCCAGATGGGAGGCCTGGTGGGTGCTGGCCAGCAGGGCGAAGCCCAGCAGCAGGCTCACCGCCGGTCCCGCCGCCGCCACCAGCAGCGCTCCGAAGGGGGTGCTGCACTCGCGCTCCACGCTGGCCACCCCGCCCAGCAGAAACAACGTGATGCTGCGCACCTTCACCCCCTGGGCCAGGGCCACCAGGGAATGGCCCAGTTCGTGCAGTAGCACGGACACGAACAGGAGCAGCGCCGTGGCCAGCCCCAGCCCCCAGAGGGCGACGGCGCCCATGGGTTCTCGTAACTGTTCCGCGAACTGCTGCTGAAAGGCCACGGTGGCCAGCAGCAGGATGATGAACCAGCTCGGATGAATCCGCAGGGGAATCCCCCGGATCGTTAGCAGTTGCCAGCCCTCGCCCACAGGCCTCCGTTGCCAGACCCGATCCTAGGAACCCCGGCTGAATCCGGCCCTGCCGCCAGCGGACCCCTGCTCAAGATCTGCGGCCTGCGCCAACCGGCCCAGGCCCGGGCCGTGGCGCGGATGGGGGTGGATGCCATCGGTGTGATCGGGGTGCGAGCCTCTCCCCGCTGGGTGCCGCTGGCCGATCGATCGGCGCTGTTTGCCACCATCGCCGCCGCGGCCCCGGCCTGCAGGCGGGTGCTGGTGGTGGCTGATCCGTCCGATGGGGAACTGGCCGAGCTGGACCCGGCAGCTGGCCACACCGTGCTCCAGCTGCACGGGAACGAAGGCCCCGAGCGGTGTGCCCAGCTGCGCCGACGCCTGCCGGGGCTGGAGCTGTGGAAGGCCCTGCGGATTCGCCAGCCTGGCGATCTCCGGCAGGCCCAGGCCTTTGCCAGCGTGGTGGATGCCCTGCTGCTCGATGCCTGGGTGCCCGATCAACTGGGCGGGACGGGCCATCGCATCCCGCTGGAGTGGCTGACGGGCTTTGCGCCCCCACGGCCCTGGTGGCTGGCCGGAGGTCTGCGGGCTGAGCGGATTGGCCTGGTGTGCCAGGCCCTGCGACCGACGGGGCTGGATGCCTCCAGCGGGGTGGAGCGGGCGCCGGCCGACAAGGATCTGGCGGCGGTGGAGGCCCTGGTGGCAGCGGTGCGGGCTTGGCCGAGGGCGGTTCCCTGAGCAAGAGTCGGGGTCGGCCCGCCGGTGGCCGGAGACGTCCGATGCCCCCGTGTTGCCGTTCCGCCGTCCGCCCTCAGGTCCAACCCCTGGCGTGGCGTGGCATGACCGCTGCCCTGGCCTCCGTCCTGGTGTCCGTTCTGGCCGTGGCGCCGGCTGGCCGCAGCCAGGATCTGGTGGGTTGTCAGCTCACCGACGACGGCCAATTGCAGTGCGTGCCAGGGGTGAGTGCCGATCCCCAGAGCCAGATCCGGGCCATGCGCCAGGAGATCAGCACCGATCTTCAGCTGGAAGGGGCTGTGCAACAACAGATCAATGGATTGCAACAACTGGTGCTGACTGGCCAGGCGGTGGAGGGCCAGCTGCTCAGCGCCACCCTGGTGGCGAATTCCCTGGCGCCCTTGCCCCCGACGGCCTTTCATTGGTACCGGCTCAGGCCCGGCAGTACCGGCTGGGTGCTGATCAGCGGCGCCAGCGGTCCCACCTACGGACTTCAGCCGGCTGACGTGCAGGCCCGGGTGATGGTGGTGGTGGCGGTGCCAACCCAGGGGGGAGGCAGCCAGCGCCAGGCCTCGCCGGCCCTGGGACCGGTGCGACCGACCCAACCCTGAGGGATCAGGTGGTGAGCAGGGCCTCCTGCTGCTTCACCAGCTCGAAGAACTCAGCCTTGAGGCTGGGGTCGTGGCGGAAATCGCCCCGCACCACGGAGTTCACCATGCTGGTCTGGGGCTCCTTCACACCGCGCCATTTCATGCAGTAGTGCTGAGCCTTTACCAGAATCGCCAGACCCTGGGGCTCGCAGAGGCGCTCAATCTCATCCGCCAGGATCATCACCGCCTCTTCCTGGATGTGGGGGCGCGAGAACACCCAATCAGCAACGCGGGAGAACTTGGACAGACCGATCACGCGCTCACCGGGCTTGATGCCGATCCAGCAGTTGCCGAGGATGGGAACCAAGTGGTGAGAACAGGCAGAACGAACTGAAATCGGCCCGACCGTATAGATCTCATCCAGTTTCTTGACATTTGGAAAGCTGGCAATCTTGGGTTGCTGGTGATAGCGACCCTTGAATACTTCATGCAGGTACATTCGAGCGACACGCTCGGCCGTTTCCTCCGTGTTGTGGTCGTTGTCGATGTCAATCACGAGGCTTCGCAGCAGCTCGCGCACCTTGCCGGCCACCTCGATCTCAAGCTGATCCAGCTCGCCTTCGACCAGATAATCGGCGATGTTGTCATTGGCGAAAAAGGAAACACCGGCGTCGATCAGCCGCTGGCGGATCCTGTGGCTCACCGGTGTGAGCGCTGGCTCGGGCGTGGCGCCCAGAGAGGCGATGCTGGAGGGAAGGGTGGAGGTCATAGGGGGCTCAGAGCGCGCCGGCAGCCGGCATGAGAGTGAGGTCTTCGATCACTTGATGGTCTGACTGACGGGCCAGGAAAAGCAGGGCCGCAGCGGCTTCGTCGGCGGACAGCATGGCACGGCGATCAAAGGAGCTGTCGACGGTTTCGCTGTCCCACAGGGGCGTATTGACCGCACCCAGGGTGAGTGTGGAGACCCGAATTCCATGCTTGCGCTCCTCCTCCGCCAGGCAGCGGCTCAGGCTGTTCAAGCCCGCCTTGCTCACGCAGTAGGCCCCCCAGTCGGGAAAGGCATGGCGGGCCGCATGGCTGCTCACATTGATGATCAGTCCGCGGCGTTGCTGCCGCAGGGCCGGCACAATCGCCTGGCAAACCTGGAACACCGCCGTGAGGTTCAGCTGCAGCAACCACTGCCAGCGCTCCAGGGGCATCGCCTGCAGGGGACCGGTGTAGGCCCCACCGGCATTGTTGATCACGACGTCTGGGGTCCCCCCCTGGCTGAGCAGCGCCGCGATGGCCGGAGCCACGGCCGCGGGATCGGTGAGATCCGCCTCGACGCTGTCGACCCGGCCGAGGGATTCAGCCAGCTCGGCCCGCAGAGCCTGGAACTCGGCGGAGGGCCTGGCCAGCAGCTGCAGGTTGTCGCCCGCCTGGGCGAATGCGCGGGCGGCGGCGGCGCCGATCCCCCGCGAAGCACCCGTGATCAAGACAGAAGCCAAGTGAACTCAGGCAGACGGTGGCAGACGAGGACAGACGGTGGCAGATGGTGGCCGGGCAGGAGCCGGGTGGATCGGGACAGCTGATCCCGAATGGAACCTTAAGAACTCAGGGACGCCTCTGTGGTGTCGCCCTCCAGGCAGCGGCCCATCCGGCGGAATTTGCTGTAGCGCTGGGCCAGCAGCTCCGCCTCGTCCCGGGGGCTCAGCTCGGCCAACGCCGCCAGCAGGGCGCGTTTGAGCGTTTCGGCGGCCTGCAACGGCGCCCAATGGTTGCCCCCGGAGGGTTCCTCCAGCACCTGATCGACGATGCCCAGCTGCAGCAGATCGGACCCGGTGATTTTGAGGGCCTCCGCCGCCACCGGCGCCTTGCCCGCGTCCCGCCAGAGGATCGACGCGCAGGCCTCAGGGCTGGCCACGGTGTACACACTGTGTTCGAACATCAGCAGCCGATCGGCCACGCCGATCCCGAGCGCCCCGCCCGAGCCCCCTTCCCCGATCACGGTGGCGATGATCGGAACCCGCAGCCGGAACATCTCCCGCAGGTTCACCGCGATCGCCTCGCCCTGGCCCTGTTCCTCGGCCAGCACCCCGGCGTAGGCCCCGGGGGTGTCGATGAAGCTGAGGATCGGCAGCCGGAAGCGGTCGGCATGGTCCATCAGGCGCATGGCCTTGCGATAGCCGCCCGGCGAGGCCATCCCAAAGTTGCGGGCCACGTTTTCCTTGGTGTCGCGACCCTTCTGTTGGCCCAGCAGCACCACACCCTGCTGGCCGATGCGACCGACGCCTCCCACCAGGGCCTGGTCGTCGGAGCCACGGCGATCGCCGTGGAGCTCCAGGAATTCATCCGTGATCACCTGGATGTAGTCCAGGGTGCTGGGCCGCTGCGGATGCCTGGCCACCTGGATCCTCTGGGCTGGGGTGAGCGCCGCGAAGATCTCCTGGCGGCGCCGGCTGGCGAGGCTTTCGAGCTGGAGAAGCTGCTGGCTCACGTCCACCTCGGAGTCGCGCGCCAGCTGGCGAATCTGCTCGATCTGCTCCTCCAGCTCCACCAGGGGCTTCTCGAAGTCCAGCAGGGCACGGCGGGCCATGGGAATCAGCGGGTGGGCAGGGGGAGTGGATTCAGCGGAGCGGGACCTCGACGCACTCAGGCTGCTGCGAGGTTTGGATCGAGGGCCGTCTCGAGGCCGATCGCCTGGAAACCGTGGCGCCGCGAGGCCTCACCGATCCGCTCCATGCTGGAGAGGGTGATGTTGTTGCGCCCCCAGCTGAAGTTGGTGTGCAGCTGTTCAAAGTCGAGGAGCATCGCTTCAGCGAAGCAGGCAAACATCTGGCGAGAGGGCCTGGCCATGTCGGCGGCGATCGCCACCACCTGCCAGTCGATGTCCTGATGGAACTCCACGATGCCCCCCTTGATCACGTGGATGCCATCGCCCGCGGCCTTGCTGTCCAGGTTCTTGGGATAGCCGCCGTCGATCATCAGACAGGGGCGGCGCAGGCTGGCGGTGTCGATGACCAGGCTTTCCGAGAGGCTGGCCACCCACACCACCACATCGGCCTGGGGCAGGGCCTCCTCCAGGGCGAGGATCCGGCCCGTGCCCAGGCTGGTCTGCAGATCCCGCAGCGGCTGCTCCTTGCGCGCCACCAGAAGCAGCTCCGCCACCCCTACCCGCTCATGCAGCCAGCGACAGACCGCACTGCCGATGTCGCCGGTCGCGCCGACCACGGCCACCCTGGCCCTGCTCAGATCGATCCCCAGGCGGGGGGCATTGGCCTCCACCTGCTGGCAGATCACCCAGGCGGTGTGGGTGTTGCCGGTGGTGAAGCGCTGCCACTCCAGGGTTGTGGCCCTCACCTGCTGTTCCCTCAGCAGGTTCATGTCCTCGAAGATGATCGAGGTGAAGCCACCGAGTGCGCTGATGTCGATGGAGCTTTTCTGGGCCAGCTCCATGGCGTTCAACACCTTGCGCTTGGCCGTCTTGAAGCGGCGCAACATCTCGGGAACGAAGACCGAATCGATGTACGCCCCGTGGATCGTCAGACCCTGGGGGTCGGTCACCGAAAAGCGCTCCACCAGTTGGGGCGGTGCACTGCACCACATGTCCAGATCACCCTGGGCGTATTCCGGATAATCCAGACGATCAGCCAGTTGACGGGCCGCTTCGAGGCTCGTGGAGTGACCGATCAGGCCGAACATGCGCGGGGGGTGGGGATGTCGCGGACGCTACACCCTCCCCCGCAGGGGAGGGTCGGCGTTCAGCCCACCAGGGCAGCGGCGGCAAACCGGGCGATCTCCCGGCCGGTGAAGCCGATGTCCAGCAGG
>JBJTWP010000007.1:0-3585 GCA_046081805.1 Cyanobacteriota bacterium | reverse complement strand
GGGGCTTGCCGGTGGCCCAGCAGCGGTTGCGCACCCGCGACGGAGCGCTGTTGCGGGGCAGACCCTGGATCCTGCGGTGGATCTCCAGCCGCTCCATCGGATCGGCGGCGGCCTCGAACGCGGCCTTCAGGGCGGCTCGCTTGGCGCCGAAGCGATCCACCATCCTCTTGCGCTTCACATCGCGCGCGATCATCGACTTCTTCGCCATGCGGCCTGTAGAGCGATCCGACTCGGTAAGAGTTGAGCTTAGCCCTTGGGAGTGACCCCGGCCGTGGGGCAGAGCTCGGCGATGGGGCAGCCGGGGCAGTCGGGCCTGCGGGCGGTGCACACGGCCCGGCCATGGAAGATCAGCCGGATCGAGAGGGTCTGCCAGTGGGCCTGGGGCACCAGCTTCATCAGATCGGGTTCGATCCGGTGCGGCTCGCTGTGGCGGCTGAGCTTCAGGCGCTGGGCCAGGCGGCTCACGTGGGTGTCCACGGTGACGCCGGCGTTGATGCCGTAGGCCCACGCCAGCACCACCGAGGCGGTTTTGCGGGCCACGCCGGGCAGCAGCAGCAGCTCCTCCATCGTGCGCGGCACATCGCCGCCGTGGCGCTCGATCAGCAGCTGGGAGGAGGCCACGATGTTTTTCGCCTTGTTGCGGAAGAAACCCGCCGATTTCACATAGGGCTCGAGCTCGGCCGGCGCCACGGCGGCGGCGGCGGCGGCATCGGGGAAGCGCGCGAACAGGGCCGGAGTGATCCGGTTCACCCGCTCGTCGGTGCACTGGGCCGAGAGCATGGTGGCGACCAGCAGCTCGTAGGGCGTGCGCCAGTCGAGCGAGCAGGTGGCCTCGGGATAGAGCTCCCCCAGCCGCTCCAGCAGCCGCGGGGCCCGCTGACGGGCGCTGGGAAAGCGCGGCACTAGCGGCTGAGCAGCTGCTGCACGGCCGGCAGCTGGGAGGTGTCCTTCACGATCAGCACCACGCTCAGCCCCACCAGGAACACGAAGCCCGACTGCATGAAGGCCAGCTGGAACCGCTCCGGCAGCGGCTTGCCGCGCAGGCCCTCGAGCAGCAGCAGCGCGAACTGGCCGCCATCGAGCAGCGGCAGCGGCAGGGCGTTGAGCACCGCCAGGTTGATCGAGATCAGGGCGGTGAACAGGAACAGGCTGCTGCCGCCCTGGTGGGCCAGCGAGGCGCCCATCTCCACGATCTTCACCGGACCGCTCACCTGGCCGGCGGTTTCGCCGAAGCGGGTGATCAGGGCCGTGAAGCCCTCGATCGTGCGGCCGGTGAGCGCGGCCACGTCGTGGTTGGCCTGGCGGATCGGCTCCAGCGGCCCGCGCGGGCGGCGGAACAGCTCGCTGCCGTTGGGTTGGAGCTGGGCGCCGATGCGGCCCACACCGCCGGCATCGGCGGGGGTGAGCCGGAGTTCCACGGTGTCGCCGTTTCGCTCGACGCTGACGCCCAGCGCAGTGGCTGGACTGGTTTTGATCCGTTCCACCAGCTCACTGACGGCGCTCTGGCCACCAGTGAGGCTGTGGCCATCGATCGCCACGATCCGATCCCCCTGCTGCAGGCCCGCCGCCTCGGCGGCCTGGCCGGCCTGCACACCCGCCACCAGCACCCCCGGCATGGGGCTGAACCCCGAGGGGATGCCCACCACCACGCCCTGGGCCACCAGCACCAGCCAGGCCAGGGCCAGGTTGGCCAACACGCCGGCGGCAATCACCAGGGCGCGCTGGTGTAGCGGGCGGTTGGACAGCAGGTTCGGGTCGTCCTTGGGAATGGCGCTCTCCCCGTCGTCGTCGGGGAAGGCCACGAAGCCCCCCAGGGGAATGGCCCGCAGGGCGAACCGCACGCCGCGGCGCTGCCGTTCCAGCAGCACCGGCCCGAAGCCGATGGAGAAGCCACTCACCCGGATGCCCTGCCAGCTGGCGGCGAAGAAATGGCCCGCTTCGTGCACCACGATCAGCCCGGCGAGGATCGCCAGTGCGGTGAGAACACCCATGTGGGGCCAAAGCAGCAGTGCTCCATTGTGGGGGGATGCCGCCAGCGCTGGCGTCCCTGACGCGACGCTCAGTCCGCCGGGATCCGCTCGCGGCCGAAGTAGGGCACCAGGGCGGCGGGGAGCGTCACACTGCCGTCGGCCTGCTGGCCGTTTTCGAGCAGGGCGGCCATGGTGCGGCCGATGGCCAGGCCGCTGCCGTTGAGGGTGTGCACCAGGCGGGTGCCTTTGGCTTCCTTGAAGCGTATGTTGGCGCGGCGGGCCTGGAAATCACCGCAGGTGCTGCAGCTGGAGATCTCGCGGTAAGTGCCGGCCCCGGGCAGCCACACCTCGATGTCGAAGGTGCGGGCGGCGGAGAAGCCCATGTCGCCGCTGCAGAGCTCGATCGTGCGGTAGGGGAGCTCCAGGGTCTCCAGCACGGCTTCCGCATCGGCCACCAGCTGGGCGTGGGCCGCCTCCGACTGCTCGGGGTGCACGAACCAGTAGAGCTCCACCTTGTTGAACTGGTGCAGGCGGATCAGGCCGCGGGTGTCGCGGCCATAGCTGCCGGCCTCGCGGCGGAAGCAGGGGGTGTAGGCCACGTAGCGCAGCGGCAGCTGCTCGGCCGGAATCACCTCGTCGCGGTGAAACGAGGTGATCGGCACCTCGGCGGTGGGGGTGAGCCAGAGGTCGTCGTCGGCGCAGCGGAAGCTCTCCTCGGCGAATTTCGGCAGCTGGCCCGACCCGGTGAGGCTGGCGCTGTTCACCAGGATCGGCGGCAGCACCTCCCGGTAGCCCTTGCCGCTGTGCAGGTCCAGCATGAAGTTGATCAGGGCGCGCTCCAGCCGGGCGCCCTGGCCGATCAGGGTGATGAAGCGGCTCTGGGCGATCCGCACCGAGCGCTCGGTTTCAAACAGCCCCAGCCGCTCGCCGATCTGCCAGTGCTCCTCCAGCCCGCTCTCCCGGCGCGGGCTGCCCCAGCGCTTCACCTCCACGTTGTCGGCCTCGCTGCGGCCCTCAGGCGCCAGCGGCGAGGGGAGGTTGGGCAGGGCGGCCAGTTCGTGGCGCAGCCTGGTTTCGAGGGCCTTCTCCTCCTCCTCCAGCACGGCCACCTGCTGCTTGATGCGGTTGCCTGCGGCCCGCAGCTCCCGCACCTCCCCTGAATCAGGGGCAACGCCGCCCTTGATCTTCTGGCCCACCTCCTTGCCGATGCGGTTGCCCTCGGCCTGCAGGCCGCTGCGTCGTTCCTCCAGATCCCGCTCCTGCTGCGCCATCAGCTGCAAACCGGTGAGATCCACCTGCAGGCCCCGGCGGGCCAGCTGGCTGGCGATCAGCTCCGGATGGGTGCGCAGCAGACGCTGATCGAGCACGGGGCCGCGTGGTGGGGGGCAGGCGGCAGCCTAAAAGGGGGCGCCTGCCGGGCCTGCTCAGCCCAGCCAGGCGGCCAGGTCTGCGGCGCCCTGAAAGTCGAGCAGCGCCAGGCCCAACTCTTCCAGCCGCTCCAGCAGGCGCAGCAACAGAGTCACGGCCTCCTGCTGGCGGCCCAGTTCGAGGCCCAGTTCGAGGCCCTTGCGAACGATGTACTGATAAACGCTGGAATCTTCGAGGATGCTCATGG
>JBJTWP010000006.1:0-3706 GCA_046081805.1 Cyanobacteriota bacterium | reverse complement strand
CGATGAGGTGGCCCGCTTCTCGCGCCACCTGATCCTGCCGGAAGTGGGCATGGACGGACAGAAGCGGCTGAAGGCGGCGTCGGTGCTGTGCGTGGGCACCGGCGGCCTGGGTTCGCCGCTGCTGCTCTACCTGGCGGCCGCCGGCGTGGGCCGGATCGGCATCGTCGATTTCGATGTGGTGGATCACTCCAACCTGCAGCGCCAGGTGATCCACGGCACCAGCTGGGTGGGCAAGCCCAAGATCGAATCCGCCAAGGCCCGGATCCTCGAGATCAACCCCCACTGTCAGGTGGATCTCTACGAAACGGCACTCACCAGTGAGAACGCGCTGCAGATCATCGAGCCCTACGACATCGTCTGCGACGGCACCGACAACTTCCCCACGCGCTATCTGGTGAACGACGCCTGTGTGCTGCTGGGCAAGCCCAATGTGTATGGCTCGATTTTCCGGTTCGAGGGCCAGGCCACGGTGTTCAACCTCGATGCAGGCAGCCCCAATTACCGCGACCTGTTCCCCGAGCCGCCGCCGCCGGGCATGGTGCCCTCCTGCGCCGAGGGCGGTGTGGTGGGCGTGCTGCCCGGGATCATCGGCGTGATCCAGGCCACCGAGGCCGTGAAGATCATCACCGGCATCGGCACCACCCTCAGCGGGCGGTTGCTGCTGTTCGATGCCCTTGGGATGAAGTTCCGCGAGCTCAAACTCAGGCCCAACCCCGAGCGCCCGGTGATCGATCAGTTGATCGACTACCAGGAGTTCTGCGGCGTGGGCGGCAGCGCTCCCGGTCAGGAGGAGGCCGGTGCGGTGGAGAGCATCAGCGTGCGTGAGCTCAAGCTGCTGCTCGACGGCGACGCCCGTGATCTGGTGCTGATTGATGTGCGCAACCCGCCCGAGGTGGAGATCGCCGTGATTCCCGGTGCGGAACTGATCCCCCTGGATCAGATCGAGAACGGCACGGCCGTGGATCGGGTGCGCGAACTGGCCGCCGGCAAGCGCCTCTATGTGCACTGCAAGCTGGGTGGCCGCAGTGCCAAGGCCCTGATCGCCCTCAAGCGCCACGGCATTGAGGGCATCAACGTGAGCGGCGGCATCGACGCCTGGAGCCAGGAGGTGGATCCCAGCATTCCGCGCTACTGAATCCCCGCGATCAGTAATCCACGCCCCGCTTGAGGTCGACGCCGCGCTCGGCGTAGTGCTTGTGGCACACCATCTCGGAGTGCACGGACGCCAGATCGAAGTAGGCGGGGCGGTTCTTGCAGCGGCCGGTGAGAATCACCTCGGTTTCGGCGGGCTTGCGCAGCAGGGTCTGCACGATCGGCTCCACTGGCAGCAGCTCCAGATCCACGGTGGGGTTGATCTCATCGAGGATCACCGTTTTGTAGAGCCCGCTGGAGATGGCGGCGCGGGCGATCTCCCAGGCCCGCTCCGCTTCCACATAGTCGATCGGCTGCTGCTGGCCGCGCCACACGATCGCGTCGCGGCCGGAGCGCAGGTGATCCACCAGGTGGGGGTAACTCTCGCGCAGGGCGGCGATGGCGGCGTCCTCGGTGTAGCCGCTGCCGCCCTTGAGCCATTGCAGGATCAGCACCCGGTGACTCTTGTCCTGGCTGATGCCGCGGCCGATCGCCTGAAGGGCCTTGCCCAGGGCGCTGGTGCTCTTGCCCTTGCCCTCCCCCGTGTAGATCTCGATCCCGTCGAGGCCCTGGGGCTGGTCACCGTTGTCGCCGCCCAGGCGCCGGTGGGCGCGCATCTCGGAGTGCAGATCGGCCAGCTGGATCAGCTCCCGCGGGGCGCCGCGACCGGTGCAGATCACCTCCATGCCGGCGGGCTTGGCTGCCAGGGTGCGGCACACCTCGTCGATGTCGAGCAGACCCAGGTCGAGCACCGGGTTGAGCTCATCGAGCACCACCACCGAATAGAGATCGGAAGCGATGGCGCCCTTGGCGATGTCCCAGCCCCGCTGGGCCTCTTGCCGGTCAAACCGGGTGGCCTCTTCGGCGGTGAAGAACTCGCCGCGGCCGGTGCGCACCTGATCGATCAGGTGGGGGAAGCCCTGCTGCAGCGCCTCGATTGCCGCGTCCTCGTCGTAGGAGCGGCCGGGACCCTTGAGGAAGCGCAGCAGCAGCACCCGGGTGCGCTTCCGCTCGCAGATGCCCAGGCCGATGGTGCGTAGCACCACCCCCAGGGCGGCCTGGCTCTTGCCCTTGCCGTCGCCGTCGTAGACGTGCAGCTGGCCGTAGGCGCGCTCATCGCTGCCGGCCGCCGTGCGGATGCCGATCCCCCGGCCCGTTCCCCGCTGCGGCGTCTGGGTGCTGCTCATGGCCGGATGCTATCGGGGTCGCTGGGCGCCGGATTGCCAGGATCGCCTACCGCGCGCTCCCCCCTCCTCCCGTGGTCTTCTCGCTGTTGGAAAGCCTGCCGCCGCCGCTGGAGAACGCCCTGGTGAAGGTGCGGAGTGCCATGGCTGCCGAGCCGGCGGTGTTGGTGGCCTATTCCGGCGGCGTCGACAGCGCCCTGGTGGCGGCCGTGGCTGTGGAGCAACTGGGACCACGGGCCCAGGCCATCACCGGGGTGTCGCCGGCTTTGGCCCCCCACCTGCGCCAGGAGGCCAGGGATCAGGCCCGCTGGCTGGGCATCGCCCACCGGGAGGTGCCCACCGCGGAGCTTGCCGATCCGGCCTATGCCGCCAACCCCGATGATCGCTGCTACGCCTGCAAGCGTGAATTGCACAGTCTGCTGGGACCGATCGCGGCCGCAGCGGGCGGGGCCACCGTGGTGGACGGGGTGAATCGCGACGACCTGGGCGACCATCGCCCCGGCATCCGCGCGGCCCGGGAGTATGGAGTGGTCTCGCCTCTGGCCGATTGCGGCATCGACAAGGTCGGGGTGCGTCAGATCTCCCGGGCCCTGGGGTTGCCCTGGTGGGACAAGCCCGCCAATCCCTGCTTGGCGTCCCGCTTCCCCTACGGAGAGCCGATCAGTGCGGCGCGGCTGGTGCGGGTGGCAGCTGCCGAAGACTGGTTGCGGCAACGGGGCTTCCCGGAGCTGCGGGTGCGCAGCCAGGGAGAGACGGCCCGCATCGAGTTGCCGGCCGATCGCCTGGGCGACGCACTTCAACAGTGGCAGCACCCCCATCAGCGCCAAGCTCTGGTGGCGGCGTTTCGGCAGCTCGGATTCTCGGCCGTGGCCCTGGATCTGGAGGGGCTGGTGAGTGGCAAGCTCAACCGGGAGCTGAGCTCAGCTGCGCAGAGCTGGGGAACGCTGACTTGAACAGGCTTGCCCTCAAGAGCGTTGCCTCGACGCACCTTCACCTGAACAGCCGTGGCCCCAGGCTGAGGGGCCGGGGCCACGGCTGAATCACCGTGCCCCCGGCGCAGCGAGGGCACGGTGATTCAGCCCGGGCGGGCCGGCTCCCGTTCACCTCCGGCGATGGCTGAGGGAGTTTCGCGGCGGAAACTGGTGAGTTTCTGGCGGGTGGCGGCGAGCTCCTCGGCCAGCACCTGGCAGGCTCGCTCCGGCATTGTGTGATCGCCGCAGGTGAACACATCCACAGCCGCATAACCTGACTCGGGCCAGGTGTGGATCGAGATGTGGGATTCGGCCAACAGGGCCAGTCCCGTCACCCCCTGCGGCTCGAAGCGGTGGGTGATCAGGTTGAGCAGGGTGGCACCAGCGCGTTTTGCAGCGTCCGTAATGGTGTCCCGCAAG
>JBJTWP010000005.1:0-7032 GCA_046081805.1 Cyanobacteriota bacterium | reverse complement strand
CGCGCTCCGCCGCCGCTTTCACCATGGCGTATTCACCGCTCACGTTGTAAGCGGCGATCGGCAGTTCGCTTTCGCTGCGCAGGCGGTGAATGATGTCGAGGTAGGCCAGGCCAGGCTTCACCATCATGATGTCAGCGCCTTCGGTCTCATCGAGCTGGGCCTCGGTGAGGGCTTCGCGGGCATTGGCCGGATCCATCTGATAGGTGCTCTTGTCCTTCGGAATCGGCTTGCCGGCGACGGCACGGGGCGCCGAATCAAGGGCCTCGCGGAAGGGGCCGTAGTAGGCGCTGGCGTATTTCGCGGTGTAGCTGATGATCCCCACCTGGTCGAAACCCTCCTCGTCGAGGGCCTCACGGATGGCGCCGACCCGGCCATCCATCATGTCGCTGGGGCCGATCAGATCCGCACCGGCCCGGGCCTGGGCCACGGCCTGCCTGCAGAGGATCGCCACGGTCTCATCGTTGAGCACCACGCCCTGGTCACTCACGATGCCGTCGTGGCCATCGCAGGAATAGGGATCCAGGGCCACGTCGGTCATGATCGCCATCTCCGGATGCACCTCCTTGATCCGGCGGATGGCGCGCGGAATCAGGCCATGCTCGTTGAAGCACTCGGCGCCGTCTTCGCTTTTCAGGCCATCGGCAACTTTGGGGAACAGCACCACACAGCGGATGCCCAGATCCCTGGCGCGGCCCACCTCCTCCACCAGACCCTCCAGGCTCCAGCGCTGGCAGCCCGGCATGGCGCCGATCGGCTCGTTCGCGGCACCCTCATGCACAAACAGCGGATAGATGAAATCGGCTGGGCTGAGGGAGGTTTCCCGCACTATCGCCCGCAGGGCCGCGGTGCGGCGCAGCCGGCGGGGGCGATAGGTGAGCTCCATGGGGGGTGCGTGGCTGGGCCGGATCCTAGTGAGGGCCTGACGGCGGCTCCTCAGTGGCTCCCCAGTGGGGCTCACCAGTGGGGCTCCTCAGTGGGGCTCCTCAGAGGAGGGCGGCCTGAATCCAGCCGGCGCGAGGGTCAGCACTGCGGGCGGCGCGCAGCTGTTCGAGCAGGGCCCGTTCCTGATCACTCAGCCGCTCCGGCAGCTTGAGCACGGGGGTGAGCAGCAGATCGCCGCGGCCTGCCTTGCCAGGCCAGCCCTTGCCCTTGAGCCGCAGACTGCGGCCCAGCGGCAGTCCGGCCGGCACGTTGACCGTGGCCTCACCGTCGGGTGTGGCCACCCGCAGCTCGCCGCCGAGGGCCAGTTCATCGAGGCTGAGGGGCAGATCGGCCCGCAGCTGCTCGCCCTCCAGCTTCCACACCGGATGGTCGGCCAGCTTGATCGTGAGGTAGAGGTCGCCGCGCCGACCGGTGCCCGGCTGCAGGTTGCCCTTGCCCCGCAGCCGCAGCCGGCTGCCGTCCCGGACGCCGGCGGGAATGCGCACCTGCACGCGCTCCTCATTCACCGCCAGGGTGCGCTCACAGCCGCGGAAGCCATCGGCAAACCCGACCGTGATCGTGGCTTCGGCATCGAGGTTGAGGGCAGGCGCCGCTCCCCCGAAGCCACCGCCGAAACCGCCCGGGAAGCCGGCACCAGCGGGAAACCCCGACCCGAAGCCAAATCCACCGGGCGCCGTGCCCGTCGCCCCACCAAAGCGGCCGAGCAGGTCGTTGATGAAGTCGTCGAAGTTGCCGTAGCGGCCGAAGTCGACGTCCGCTCCGGTGGCGGCCCCGGCACCGCCCATCTGGTTCCAGTACTGGCCGAACTGCTCGTAGCGACGACGCTTGTCGGGGTCGGAGAGCACCTCATAGGCCTCGCTCACCTCCTTGAACTTCGCCTCGGCGGTCTTGTCACCCGGGTTGACATCCGGGTGGTACTGGCGGGCGAGCTTGCGGAAGGCCCGCTTGACCGTGTCGGCGTCGGCGACTCGCTCGACGCCGAGCACCTTGAAGTAATCGCGGTAGCCATTTGCGCTCATGCCCCCAAGTCTCTCAGCCCCGGGGCGGCACTGCGGCGCGGAATTCCGCAAAAACCCCCCTGACCGCTGGCCAGCCCGGCCGAGGGCCCTAGTTTCAGGGGTGTGTTTCAAACATCTCCATGGGCCGCAGCGGACTGCTGATCGCCCTCACCACCGTGGTCCTCGGCGCAGCCATCACGGGCAGTGGCGTGGCCGGCGCCCAGGCCGAGGCCCGGCAGGCCGGGGCCCGGCAGGCTGGTGGTGCCCCCCCCGGCGAGGCCATCAGCCCCGCCGCCCGTTCCACGCCTGAACAACTGGCGGTGGGCGCCTACCTGCGTCGGCGCGGAGCCGTGTTCTACGGGGCCTGGTGGTGTCCGGCCTGCGCGGCCCAGAAAGCCCTGTTCGGCCAGGAGGGGGGAGCGCAGCTGCCCTACGTGGAGTGCGACAAATCCGAGCAGGGGCGCCAGCGCTGCCGTGCCGCCAGGGTCCGCGCCCTGCCCACCTGGGAGCTGAACGGCAAGCGCCTGGAGGGGGTGCAGAGCGTGGCGGAGCTCAAGGCCTGGAGCGACTACCCCGGGGCGGGCAACAGCGCCAGGGGGAACTGAAGCCCCTGCCCCTGGGGGATCAGCGGCAACGGGCTGGCCTGGCCGCTGTTGGTGGCCGGGTCAGCGGCCGAGCTTGATCGAGCGCTGGATCTGCCCCAGCCAATGGCCGGGCAGGTCTCCGGAGCGCAACTCCATGCTGGCCATCGAACGGGCCAGGGGCAGCCCACCGCGCCGCAGCACCGCGCTGACATGCAGGACGACGGCCAGGGCGATCAGCAGCCAGGCCAGCAGATGAACGCTGTAGACCAGCTGATCGAGCTGGCCCTCGCGCAGCCAGTCCTCGTCCATCAGCTTGCCGCTGGCCACCGCCAGGACCGGGGCCAGCAGCGCGAGGGCGTTGGCGGGCTGGCGCAGCCGGGCACGGCCGGCGCTGAGGGCGTACAGACCGAACAGCAGAACGATCGGCCAGAGCAGGACGCCCATCGTGCCGTGGAGGTCGATCCAGTCGCCCGGGAGGGAGATCGGCAGCCGCCCGAAGCGGCCGTCGTGGCTGGAATACACGAGAAGGCCCGTGAGCCAGGACAGCGGCACCAGCAGGGCCGTGACGCCGTGCAGCAGCCGCAGCAGGGAGGGTTGGTAGGGGCGTGGCATGGGCGGTGTGAAGGGCGAAGACAGGGCGGAGGGCTCAGCCCTGCTCCCAGCGGAAGGTCTGGTCATCCCAGGAGGTTGGATCCTCGATCGGTTCCAGATGGGTGAGCACATGGGTGCGGGTGAGCAGGGTGGCGATCTCCCGCTCCAACTGCTCGCAGAGGTCGTGCCCCTGCCGCACGCTCCAGTGGCCTGGCACCAACACGTGGAGCGACACGAACCGCCGCGAGCCCGCCACCCGGCTGCGCAGGGCATGGAAGCGGATGTGCTCGGTTTCATGGCCGGCGAGCAGCTGCTCCAGTTGGTGCTGCTCCTTCTCCGGCAGCGACCGATCCAGCAGGCCGGAGGCGGTTTCTCGGAACAGCATCCAGCCGGTGACGATGATGTTGAGCGCCACCGCGATCGCGATCAGGGGGTCCAGCAGCGTCCATCCCGTCAGCTTCACCAGGCCGATCCCCAGCACCACCCCCAGGGATGTCCAGACATCGGTGAGCAGGTGATGGGCATCGGCGCGCAGCGTGATCGAGTGAAAGCGTTTGGCGGCCTTCAGCAGCACCCAGGCCACCAGGCCATTGAGGGCGGTGGCCAGCAGGGAGAGGGCCAGGCCGAGGCCCAGCTGCTCCAGCGGCTGGGGTTGCTGCAGACGGCCGACGGCGGCCTGAATGATGGCCAGGGCCGCCACCACGATCAACACACTTTCCAGGCCGCTGGAGAAGTATTCAGCCTTAAACTGCCCGTAGTGGTGGGTGCGATCGGCTGGCTTGGCCGCCAGGCTGAGGGCCCAGAAGGCCCCGAGGGCCGCCACCAGATTCACCCCCGATTCCAGCGCGTCGGAGAGCAACCCCACCGAGCCGGTGAGCCGCCACGCCCAGGTCTTGAGCAGGATCGTGGCCACTGCAGCCGCCACCGACAGCAGGATGAAGGAGCGGGGGGAGCCGAACAGCATCGGGACGGTTTGCGGGCTCCAGCCCACCAGGGCCTTGTGAGCAGAGGCTAGGAGTTTGTTGCGCCTAATGATCACGGCCTGCAGGGTGAACAATCGAGATTCCCTGCTGCCGATCGGGTGGCCATCGGCGGTGCGGCCGGTTTAAGCCTGAGGAGACGGGCCTGTTGGCTGCCAATCCGCCCAGGGGTAGCCCGCTACTCCTGGGCGGATTGGCAGGTCTGGGTTTTACTCCTCCTCGGCAGCACCCAGGGGGATGAGCTTGATCTGCTTGCGGCCCAGCTTGATCTCAAACACATCGCCGGGCTGCAGCCCCAGCTGGGCGGTGTAGGCCTTGCCCACCATCAGGTTGCCGTTGAACTGCACCCTGGTGGCATAGCTCAGCTGTCGCCCCGGACGGCCCTTTGTGGCGGAGCCGCCGAGAGCCATCCCCTTGGCCTCCAGCAGCGCCTCATAGAAGGCGGTGAAGTTCAGCCGTTCCGAGCCGTCCTTCCTGCTGCTCACATAGCCGCAGCTGCGGACCAGATCAGACTTGGAGGCCTCGCCCTGTTCCTTGACCTTGGCGAGCAGTTCGGGGCCGGTGAGCATGGCTGGAAATCTTCAACTTCCAAACCTTAACAACAGCGGCGCTGGTGTCCACCTCCAGAACGTGCAATCCTTGACAAGCCGCGTTGCTTCAGCGGTTGAGTCGTTGCATCTGCCAGGTCACCAGGGTGCCGATCGGGCTCCAGAGCAGATAGGGGATCAGCAACAGCCCTGCGGGCCATGATTGGCGAAACACCACGACCGCCAGCGCCGCGCCCCACACCCAGCCGGCCAGCGCGACCGCCGTGCCGTGGGCCAGCCGCCGCGACCGGCAGATCAGCCAGGTGTAGCTCTGCACCAGCATCAGCAAACCCAGATAGGCCGCCATCAAGCCCCCGCTCCAACTGGCATTCCAGGCCAGCAGCGCTGAGGCGTAGAAGCAGGCGTAGATGGCGATCCAGATCGCTGGAATCAGGCCCTCAAACGTGAGCCAGGCCGGCCGCTGCAGCCGCAGGAACCAGTCGAACCCCTCGCGGCTCGGGCTGATCAGGACAGCCATCGCCACCATCAACAGCAGGATCAGAAACGAAGCAGCCATGGCTCCCGAGCGGCACTGTCCCAGCCTGGCGAGGATGGCGCGTCAACGCAGCGCTTCGCAGTCCCCCCACGCTTGCTGTCCTCTGGGCCTCAAGGAGTGCAGTCCAGCACAGGCATCTGGCGGTCTGAGCTGCTCCAGCAACACCGCCAGCGCTTCACTCAGTTGGAGCCGGTTGCGGGAGGTGTCTGCGTGGAGAAATCGGCACTGAGCAACAAGGCCTCCATTCTGGATTCCAGATTGGCGAGTCGTCTGTTCTCGATGCCGAGCTGCTCGATGTCGTAAACGGGTCGCCAGTTGAGCATCGCCAGCAAGCGCCGCCAGGGCGGCAACGTGGAGCCCCATTCCGACCTTGACATAGGCCGGGAGGGTGCCGAATTGGGAGAGGTTGTCATCGCCGTAGTTCGTGGTGAGCGAAATCAGGAGCAGCAGGACGCCGGCAGCCAGGGTTCCCGCCAGTCCTGGCGACGACTCTCTAGATGGTTTCAGCAGAAGGTCTGCTGTCAGAAGCGCAGGATTGTTGTGCCTCAGGCGTAGTCCAGACACCCCAGGATTCCCGCAGCACCCGTTTGATGTGCTCCGGATCGCCGTTGGGCGTGTCGTCGCTCGATTCCACAATCAGGCGTTGGCGGGGGGTGGGCATGACTCTGAGGATAAAGCTGGAAACTTCCAGGGAGCGGAGGGCGGGCAACAGCGGTGGCGCTGGCGAAGAGCAAGGCCATGGCGATCGACGCTGATTGCGGCGCAGCGGGAGGATCCCAACCAGTGGATGCTCCCTCAGCGGTAGGCCGCACCGCCAAGGAGAGGACGTCCGACACCGGGCAACGAAGGGAGCCATGCGCAGCAGCACCACCTTCTTGGCCCGCGCAGCGAGGGCGGTGGGCTCCAGGCCGATCAAGCGGATCAGGAAGTTACGCCACTCCTCGGTGAAGAAGGCGGCACGGCCCTTGGCCAGCTCCTCCTCGCCGGTGCGCACGGTGCGCCCCTGCAGCTGCTTTTCGACGATTTGCAGCCCTTCTTCGATCTCGGCGGGATCGGTGCTGGCGCAGTAGCGGCCCAGCAGGAACTCCACCACGTAGGTGGGCACCGGGTACTGGTGGGAGTCGGTGCGCACCAGGTCCTTGCGAACCTGGAAGCCATCGAAGGCCCTGGCCCCGAGCTGATCGAGGTGGTCCAGCTCACTGGTGAGGGTGGCTGCGGGCGTCATGCAAGCACGTCCAGTTGCAGGAGGTGGGCGGCCTGGTTGAGGCGGCGGTTACGCAGATTCGGCTTTCTCAAGAAGACTTATGGAGCACTGGTCAAACTGTATCGACTATGCCTACGGAGTCTGCGATCCCATTGATGTTAATATTTTCCAAGACATTTCCCTCGCCAGGCTAAACAGCGCCGATCAGGGTATTCGGGCCGCGAACCACCTCTTGCTGGCCGACAAGGCAAATCCAGGTTGCACCTGATCTTATCGATTTGTCGCTGAAAAGCGATTAAAGGCTGCTGGCTGGCCGTCAGGGGTGATCACTTCGGAGGAAGATAACACCTCGCTCTGACAGTCAGTTTTCCTGGCTCAGTCGATTGCAGCGGATATCGTTCGGCTCTACACGGAAAGAAAAATGAGATCTCAGATCTGTTAATGGGATAATGACTCGACTTCGCGGCCGCCTACTCCTCCAAGCCCTTAAACACTGCATCCTCGGGATCCTTGTAGAACTCAATCAAGATCTTGGTCCAGAGATCGTCAGGCAGATCATTGAGCCCGCGGCACGAAGACGGACCTCGCCATCAACAAGACCAACTAAGAGGGACGAGAAGGATTCAAATCTGATAGCAAGAAATGAAGCG
>JBJTWP010000004.1:0-11035 GCA_046081805.1 Cyanobacteriota bacterium | reverse complement strand
TTCTGGCGGAGCTGCTGGAGGCCAGTGGCACCAGGGCCGAGCAGCTCGATTGGTTGCTGCTGCACCAGGCCAACCAGCGCATCCTCGATGCGGTGGCCGACCGGTTCCAGGTGCCCCAGGAGCGGGTGCTCAGCAACCTGGCCCACTACGGCAACACCTCCGCCGCCACGATTCCGCTGATGCTCGATGAAGCCGTGAGGGACGGCCGCGTCCAGCCCGGCCACCTGCTGGCCAGCAGCGGCTTCGGGGCGGGCCTGAGCTGGGGCGGCGCCCTGCTGCGCTGGAGCGGCCCCCAGCCTGGGCAAGGGGGCTGAGCAGAGCCGCCACCTAACCTCCAGCCAGCTCGACGGACGGCGCGGATGGGCATTGCCTGGGTGTTTCCTGGCCAGGGCTCGCAGAAGCTGGGCATGGCCGATGGCGTGCTGGAGCTGCCCGGCGCCCGGGAGCGCTTCGCCGACGCCTCCGAGCTACTGGGCCGCGACCTGCTGGCCATCTGCTCCGGCGAGGCCGGGGGCGACCCCGGGGACCTCAGCGACACCCGCAACACCCAGCCGGCCCTGTTCGTGATCGAGAGCCTGCTGGTGGATGGGCTCAAGGCCCAGGGCCGCAGCGCCCAGCTGGTGGCCGGCCACAGCCTGGGGGAACTGGTGGCCCTTTACGCCGCCGGCGTGTTTGATGCCGAAACGGGCCTGCGGCTGATGAAAACCCGCAGCGAGCTGATGGCCGCTGCCGGCGGTGGCGCCATGACCGCCGTGATGGGCTTCGACCGGGCCCAGCTCGACGAGCTGGTGGCCTCCACCGAGGGCGTGGTGATCGCCAACGACAACAGCGACGCCCAGGTGGTGCTGTCGGGCAGCCCCGAGGCCGTGGCCGCCGTGAGCGGCCAGCTCAGCTGCAAGCGGGCCATTCCCCTGGCGGTGAGCGGCGCCTTCCATTCGCCGTTCATGGCCAAGGCTGCCGAGGCCTTCTCCGACGCGCTGGAGACGGTGCCCTTCGCCGATGCGGTGATCCCGGTGCTCAGCAACACCGACCCCACACCAGACACGTCCGGCAGCGCCCTCAAGGCCCGTCTGCGCCACCAGATGACCAGCGGCGTGCGCTGGCGGGAAACGATGGACCGCTTCAGCGCCGAGGGCATCCACACCAGCGTGGAGATCGGCCCCGGCAACGTGCTCAGCGGACTGATCAAGCGCAGCTGCGCGGGCATCACCACCGCCCAGATCGCCAACGCCGCCGATCTGGGGCTGTGAAGGGCCCCGTCACGCGCATCCTGCGCCGCCGCCGCCGCCGCCGGGCCGATCCCCCGGCCCTGCTCAGCACCCCCCGGCCGAGCCTCACCTACCGGCTGATCAGCTATCTGCTGGTGTTCCCCCTCTACCGGATCCTGTTCCGGGGCCGCACGGCCGGCAACGCCAACGTCCCGATGGACGGGGCCCTGGTGGTGGTCGCCAACCACGGCTCCCATCTCGACCCGCCACTGCTGGGCCATGCCCTGGGGCGCCCGGTGGCCTTCATGGCCAAGGCCGAGCTGTTCCGGGTGCCTCTGCTGGGACCGATCATCCGGGCGTGCGGCGCCTATCCGGTGGCCCGCGGTGCCAGCGACCGGGAAGCCATCCGCACCGCCACCGACAGGCTGGAGGAGGGCTGGGCCACGGGCGTGTTCATCGACGGCAGCCGCCAGGCCAACGGCCGGGTCAACGACCCCCAGGCCGGCGCCGCCCTGCTGGCCGCCCGGGCGGGAGTCCCGCTGCTGCCGGTGGCGATCATCAACAGCCACCGCGCCCTGGGGGCCGGCTCCCAACAGCTGCGGCTGGTGCCCGTGCACATTCGCATCGGCACGCCGATCCCCCCACCGGCCTCCCGGCGCCGGGCCGACCTCGAGCTGGCCACCCGGGCCTGCCAGGACCAGATCAACGGGCTGCTGGATCTGGGGCTGATCCGCGGCCGCCTCAATGATCCGGCCCTCGCTCCAGCCAGGGACCCAACCGCTCTGCCGCCCAGCCCCTGACATCCCGGCCGGTGATCACCCAGAGCGCGGCCCGGAGCCCATCACCCCACACCTTGCGACGGGATTCGGGCTGACAGAGCTCGCCGCAGGGCACCGACACCGGCGTGAGCGTGATGCCCCGACTGCCGGCCACGATCCGTCCCACCAGCAGAGCACGGGGCATGTGATCGCTGCTGGTGACGAGCAGCACATGCCGCACCCGGGCGCGGCGCAGATCGTCCACCACGGAGGTGAAATTGCCCAGGGTGTCGCGGGCGCGGTAATCGAGCAGCACCCGGCCACTGCCCAACCCGCGCTGGGCGAAGAGCCAGTGGGCGTACTCCGGATTGCTGCCGCCGCTCACCACCACCGGCAGCCCCTGGCGTCGGGCGAGCTCGGCCGCCGAACGCTCCCGATCCACATCGCCGCCGAGCACCAGAATGATCTGGGGTGGCGGCGGCTGGGGCCACCACCAACCCCGCGACAACCACAGCGCCCCGGAAGCCCCTGCCCCCAGCAGCAGCCCTACCCCGCACCGCCAGCGGCGGCGCCGAGAACAACGGCCCCTCATCCCCCCCCCACCGGCGACGTGGGGTACACCGGCAGCACCGACTGCCAGGGACCGGCCAGCTGCAGGCGTTCCGCCTCCTGGCCGATGGCCAGCAGCGTGTCCACATCAGCGGGGAGCAGGGCCTGGCCCGCCACCTGGGGACCAGGGCGGAGGGTGGTGCCACTGGCGAACAGGCGCGGCGGTTCCAGCTCCCGCACCCCTGCCAGACCCCCGGCATCGGGCCCGTAGAGCCCGGCCACCACGCCGCGGCGCGGCAGTGGCTGCACCACCCAGGTGGGGACGGTGATGCGGTGCCGGGCGGCCACCAGCCGGAAGCTGCCCACCCCATGCAGCGGGATCCCCAGCTGTTGGGCCAGGGTGCGGGCCAGCACCACCGTCAGCCTGGTGCCGGTGAACCCACCGGGCCCTGTGGCCACCACCAGCCGATCCAGCTGGGGCCACTCCGACGCCGGCAGCAGCTGTTCCACACAGGCCAGCAGCTGGTTCGACAAGGTTCGCCCCAGGGGGAATGCGGCCGTGCGAGCCGCGCCGGGATCCCCGCATCGCTGCAGACCCACCCCCAGCACCTCGCTGGAGCTGTGCAGGGCCAGCAGCCAGCTCACGTGGGCACAGCGGCATTGGGGCGCAGGCGCTGCCAGCGGCCGGGATCGGCCTGGAAGCTGCCGCAGCCCCGCACGTCCCACTCCACGCCCACCCCACCGGCCGGCAGGTCAACCACCTGCACATGGATGCGCGGTTGATGAGGCGTCACGTCGGGATGGGCACTGAGATGGGCCACGCCGTGCTGACGCTCCACCGCGTGGTAGGCCTGACAGCGCTCCACCCAGTGGCAATTCACGCAGATGCACATGCGGCCGCGTCCACGCCAGGAGCCCATTCTGAACGCTGGCCTCACCCCCCAGTCGGTCGCCGAGCAGCTGCGGCAGCGGTTGGCGCCGCAGCGCTGGCCCCTGCCGCTGGCCGACCTGCCGGCCGACACGGTGTTGGTGGGTGGTGCCGTGCGCGATGCGGCCCTGGGCCGACTGAGCGAGCAACCCGACCTCGACCTGGTGGTGGGCGCGGATGCCATCGGCCTGGGCCGAACCCTGGCCCGCCGCCACGGCGGCACCTGTGTGGTGCTCGACGCCGAGCGTGACATCGCCCGGTTGCTGATCCAGGGCTGGACGGTCGACCTGGCGCGCCGGGAAGGGCCAGACCTGGTGGCAGACCTGCGACGGCGCGACTTCACCGTGAATGCCCTCGCGCTGCCGCTGGCGCCGGGCAGCCCGCTGCTGGATCCCACCCGGGGCCTGGATCACCTGCGCCGCCGGGAGCTGGTGGCCGTGGCGGAGGCGAATCTGCTGGACGACCCGCTGCGGCTGCTGCGGGGGGTGCGGCTGGCCACGGAACTGGACTTCTCCATCGCCGGACCAAGCCTCGCCTGGATCCGCGAACATGCCACCGCCCTGGCTTCGGTGGCCGGGGAGCGGGTGCTGGCGGAACTGGAAAAAGTGGCGGCAGCGCCTGCGGGAGCGACGGGGCTGCAGCGCGCCCTGGAGCTGGGGCTGCTGGTGGCTTGGGGGGGAAGGCCCGCGGCGGGCATTGACGGGCACCAGCTCAGCCTGGAGGTTGCCCACCGCTGTGGCCTGCGCCCGGCAGAGCAGGCGGAGGCCCTGCCGCTGGCTCGCCTGGCCTGGCTGCTGGATGGCGCCGCCCTCACCCGGTTGAAGGGAAGCCGCCGGCTGCAACAGCGCTGCAGCGTCCTGCGTGCCTGGTGGAGCGTCCTGCTCCAGACCCCCCTGGAGTCTTTGGGGGAAGCGGATCGCCTCAGCCTGCATGAACAGCTGGATCACGACCTGCCCGCCCTGCTGCTGAGCCAACCGGCCGCCCAGGCCGCAGCGGCCCTGCAGCGCTGGCGTGATCCGACCGATCACCTCTTCCATCCCCGAGCGCCCGTGGATGGCCGGCAATTGCAACGGGCCCTGGGGCTGAAACCTGGTCCGGAACTGGGCCAGCTGCTGAACCATCTGAAACGGGAACTGGCCTTTGGCCGCCTGAACGGCAGCAACGGCGAGGCTGCGGTCAGCTGCGCCCGGGGCTGGCTGGAGCAACGGCGGCCGGCGGCGTGATTAACTTTGTGGGCATAGGCGCGATGAAGAGATCCCTCCTCGCCTGCTGAGCTTTTCTCCCCCCGTCCCTTTCCCTGCCATGAGCATTCGTCTCTACGTCGGCAACCTGCCGCAGTCTTTTGATGCCAAGGAGCTGGAGGCTCTGTTTGCCGGCGTGGGGGAGGGTGTGCGCTTCAAAGCCGTCAACGATCGCGAAACGGGGGCCTGCCGTGGCTTCGGTTTTGCCAACGTGGACGACCAGGCCATGGCCGAAACGGTGATTGAGCAGCTGAACGGCCGCGACTTCAACGGCAACACGCTGCGGATCGAGATCTCCGAACGTCGCGACCCCCGCAGCGGTGGCAACGAACGTCGTGGTCCCGCCGGCACCGGCAGCCCGGTCAGCAACCGCAAGGCCGTGAACAAGGTGGTGCATGCCGACAGCGTCGACAGTGGCGCCCCCGATCCCCGCTGGGCGGGCGAACTCTCCAAGCTGAAGGACCTGCTCGCCAACCAGAAGGCCCCCGTCTGAATCTCGCCACAACCCTGAGCTCGCCACAACCCTGCCATTGGCACTGGAACGGGCACCGCGTCCACTACATCCGGGCCGGTGCTCCAGCCAGTGAGAATGCTGTTGTCCTGATTCACGGCTTCGGCGCCTCCTCTGGCCACTGGCGCCACACCATTCCGGCCCTGGCTGCCAACGCTGACGTCGTAGCCGTTGACTTGCTCGGCTTCGGAGCCAGCGACAAACCCAGGTCCTGGGTCAGCGGTGATCAGGACGACAGCGGGGCCGTTCACTACTGCTTCGATCTTTGGGCCGATCAGGTCGTGGACCTGTTGCAGGTCTGCGGCCTGCTTGATCCCCCCTCGCTGGGCACCCCAGGTCGGCGGCTTCACCTGGTGGGCAACTCCATCGGGGGCATGGTGGCGCTGGCTGCGGCCTGCCGGTTGCGCCAACGGGGGAGCAGCCCCTATCAGGTTGTGCTGATCAACTGCGCGCAGCGGACGCTGGACGATCGCCGACTGGTTGAGCAACCAGCCCTGAACCGCTGGATCCGGCCCCTGCTCAAGCAGCTCATCCGCCAGCGCGGCGTGACCTCAACCCTGTTCCGCCTCCTGGCGCGACCGGTGGTGATTCGCCAGGTGCTCCAGCAGGCCTACCCCAGCGGCAGCCATGTGGATGAGCAACTGATCTCGCTGCTGCACCGGCCCAGCCTGGATCCAGGCGCCAGCGAAAGCTTCCGCGGCTTTGTCAACCTGTTCAGGGACCACCTGGCCCCGGACCTGCTGGAACAGCTCAGCCGTCCGGAACCCACTCCTGTGCGGATGATCTGGGGAATGGCAGACCCCTGGGAAAACCATCTGGAGGCCAGGAGCTGGCTGCAGAAGCATGACTGCATTCAAGCACTGATTGAGCTGCCTCAACTCGGCCACTGCCCCCATGACGAGGCTCCGGAGCAGGTGAACCCAATCCTGTGCGACTGGATCTTCGGCTCCAGCGACCACGACTCGCCAACGGAGCGCCGAGCGACCGGGGCTGATGGATCAACAGAACCCGCACAATCAGCCAATCATCGAACCTGCGAAACAACAAACGAAATCGGCAAGTCGAGCAACTTGCCAGCCCTGGGAACATAGGCTCGTTTGTTAAACACATCATAGCCATTTTTTTCGATCACATCAAGGATGCCGCGATACAGGCGCAGTGATGCCCATACAGGCCAGCGCGCGTCCGCCGCCAGCCAGCGCACCCCAGCCTCCGAGCGCGCGAACCACGCCCTGGCACGACTCAGCTGGAACCGCATCAGACGGCGCCAGTTGTCATTCACCACCCCAGCCATCAGCTCTTTCTCGCTATAATCATATTCCCTCATCTCGTCGCGCGGCAAATAGATTCGACCCCTTCCCCTGTCTTCGCCCACATCCCGAAGAATATTCGTTAACTGATTCGCTATACCGAGGGCGACAGCCGCTTCTGATGGGTCAGGGGGGTCACTCCACGGAGCACTGCTATACGCAGGATCCACCCCCATCACTTCCTGGGTCATCAGACCAACCGTACCGGCAACCCTGTAGCAATACAGTTCAAGCTGGGCAAACGTGTCATACCGGGTTGTGGTCAGATCCATCCTCATCCCCTCAATCATGTCCAGGTAAGGCTGAAGGGGTTGGGGGTAGCGGCGGATGGTGTCCAGCATCACCAGATCGAGGCCATCCCGCACCTCTCCGGCAAACAACTCCCTCGTGCGCACCTCCCAGGCGTCCAGTCGTCGTGCCAGTTCATCAACCGGCTGCGCCAAGGCTTCGGTGCTGTCCATCAGCTCATCGGTGCGACGGCACCACACATAGATCGCCCAGATGGCCTGGCGCTTCAGCGGCGGCATCAGCAGGGTGCCGAGATAGAAGGTCTTCGCCCACTCGGCCGTCTCGCGTCGACAGGCCTCGTAGGCCTGTTCCAGCGATGGGAGGGCCCTTGGCGAGGTCACACGGGTAGGCTCCACCACCACGACACGGACACTCAAACCGCTGTCAGATTGCCACTGGCTATGGAATCCGCCGGCGCTGGCAAGCCCAGCTCCATGGCAGTGGCCACCGCCTGGGCACAGAGTTTGCCGCTGAGCACTGCCCCCTCCATCGAGGCCAGATAGCGCTGCATGGTGTAGTCACCCGCCAGGAAGAAATTGGCAATGGGCGAAGTCTGATCGGGCCGCAGCTTCTGGCAGCCCGGCACGGTTTTGTACACCGACAGCGGGGTTTTCACCACGATGGCCTTGCGTAGCGTGGCCTGGTCATTGCCGGTGAAGTGCACCGGGAAGAGGCGCTTGAGCTCCTCCATGGTGGCGGCGACGATATCGTCATCGGAGCGGCCGATCCAGTCCTTGGCTGGGGCGAACACGAGCTCCAGCATGGAGCGATCCGGATCGGCATACTCCCTGCAGGTGTTGCTCATATCGGCATACACGCTCAACAGGGGGCTGCGGCTGAACAGCAGGTGATCGATGTCGGTGAGCTTGCGGTCGAACCAGAGGTGGATGTTGATCACCGGCACACCATTCAGGCCCTCCAGCTTGCGGAAGTAGGGGAGCTCCTTCCAGGATTCGGGCAACAGCAGCTTGAGGGGATCCACCGGCAGGGCGCTCACGTAGGCATCGGCCTGCAGCGTGTAGCCCTCCTGACCCTTGATACCACCGATGCGGAAACCAGCCACCCGGCCATCGGCCTGGAGCTCAATCTCCCGCAGGGGGGCATTGAGATGCACCGCCCCGCCCCGGGCCGTCACGTAGTCCACGATCGGTTGGCAGAGACGCTGGGGGGGGTTGCCATCCAGGAACGCCATCTTCGAGCCATCGCTCTCCTGCAGGAACCGGTTCAGGGCCGTGAGCACCACGGTGCTGGAGATCTCATCGGGATCAATGAAGTTCAGCGCCTTGGCCATGGCGATGAACACCTCGTCGTTCACCCGTTCCGGGATGTTGTGCAGGCGCAGCCACTCGGTCCAGGAATACTGGTCGCACTCCTCCACATACTGCTGGCCGCGCAGCATGGCCGGCACCAGGCCGAGCCCGAAGGCAATCTTCTCGGGCCAGCTGAGCATGTCGTTGTTGCCCAGGATGGCCGCCACCCCATTGAAGGGCGCGGGGATGTCGGGGAAGTCGAAGCGGCTGTAGGTGCCTGGCGTTTCCTTCTGGTTGAAGATCATCGAGTGGCTCTTCCACTGGAGCCGGTCTTCAATGGCGAGCTCCTGGAAGAGCTGCCGCATGTTGCGGTAAGCCCCGAAGAAAATATGCAGACCCGTCTCGTACCAGTCGCCGTCCTCGTCCTGCCAAGCCGCCACCTTGCCGCCAAGCACGTCGCGGGCCTCCACCACCACGGGGGTGTGGCCGGCGTCGCAGAGGTACTTGGCACAGGCCAGGCCTGCCAGGCCAGCACCGGCAATGGCGACGCGCATATCCGTTGAGCAAAGCTGGCAGCAACCTTAAAGGTCGCCCCCTGGAGCCCGGGAGGCTCCCTCCGCCTCGGCCCGGCGGCCGTGGGGATAGCCACTGGAATCCCACTGGTCCTTCCTAGAGTCACCGTTCCGGGTGACCACGATTCCAACCCATGGCCGACTCCCTGCTGAAAGCCACCACCCGCCACATTCGTGTGTTCACGGCCCGCGTGGACAACGGCGATCTGGTGCCTGATGCCCACCAGCTCACCCTGGACGTGGACCCCGACAACGAGTTCCTCTGGGAGCAGCCCGCCCTCGAGGCGCTGCAGCAGCGCTTCCGTGACCTGGTGGATGCCCACGCCGGCGCCGACCTCACCGACTACAACCTGCGCAGGATCGGCTCGGAGCTCGAAGGCAAGATCCGGGAGCTGCTGCAGGCCGGTCAGCTCCGCTACAACCCCGACTGCCGGGTGCTGAACTACTCCATGGGCCTGCCGCGCACACCTGAAACCCTGTGACCCGATCCCGCAGCCGCTACGACAGCCGCCCTGACGGGCGATCCGTCGGCCGCTACGACCGTGACGACGGGGGCTACCGGCGCAGGGATCAGACCGGGCCCGACGAGGCCAGCGGCTACGAGGGCAGGCAGCGGCCAGGCGAACGCCGGGGCCCTGGCAACCGACCGAGCGGCTACGGCGGCGGGGCAGGGGGCGGCGGCGGTCCGATGGGCTTCAACGTGGGCCAAATCGCCGTGCTGGCCGGCGTGCTGGTGGTGGGCATCGGCATCGGCACCGGTCTCTCCAGCACCACCCAGGGCAACCAGGGCAACATCGCCAGCTCCCAGCAACTCGATATGGCGGTTCCCGATCCCGAGTTTTGCCGGCAGTGGGGTGCCAGCGCCTTCGTGATGGACGTCGAGCTCTACACCACCATGAACCCGAGCTCCAGTTTCGTCACCCAGCCGGCCCTGAAACCAGGCTGCGTGATCCGCCGAGAGAACTGGAGCGTGCTGCAGAAGGAGGGGGCGGTGACCGCTGAGCAGATGCGCCAGTGCAAGCAGCGGATGAACACCTTCGCCTATATCGGCTCGATCAAGGACAAACCGATCGTGCGCTGTGTGTATCAGACCGACACCAGCGAGAACAAATTCATCACCAAGGGAGTGGCGGACGATGCCGCTGGCCTCACCCCGGAAGCCGACCAATTCTGAGCCGCCATCGCTCCCAGCAGCACCTGGCCGTCGCGGCGCTCAGCTTTGCGGGGCCTCAGGCTGGGGCGGGCTCTGGATCAGGGGGCGGCGCAGCGGGCTGTCCGGGCTGGCGAACACCGGCAGCACCTCCTTGCGGAAGGCATCGGCCGCCCGAGAGCAATAGCGGGCCGGATGGGTGATCAGCTTGAGCTGGCGACGCACCAGCAGATCAGCCACCTGGGGGCGATGCAGGCTGCCGGCTGAGAGCTCCCGCTCAATCGACACCACCGGCAGAAATGCCGCGCCAAGTCCGCTCTGCACGGCGTTCTTGATCGCCTCAAAGGAGTTGAGCTCCATCTCAACCTTGACCCGCCCCAGATCGAGACCGGAACGGGCCAGCAGCTGGTCCACCATCTTGCGGGTGGTGGAATGGGCATCCAGACACACGAAGCCCAGCCGATAGAGGTCGTCCTTGGTGAGCTCGGGCAGCCGGGCCAGGGGGTGCTTGGTGGGCAGCACCAGCGCCAGCTCATCACTGGCGTAGGGGACCACCTGCAGCTGCTCGTTGAGATCGGAGGGCAGCTCGCCTCCAATGATCGCCAGGTCAACCTGACCATTGGCCACGCTCCAGCCCGTGCGACGGGTGCTGTGCACCTGCAGCTGCACCGACACCTCGGGATACTTCTGGCGGAACAGGCCGATCATGCGGGGCATCAGATAGGTGCCCGTGGTCTGACTGGCCCCCACAATCAGGGAGCCTCCCTTGAGGTTGTGCAGATCTTCCAGGGCCCGACAGGCCTCCTGGCACTGGCTGAGAATCCGGTCGCAATAACTGAGCAGCAGGTGCCCGGCCTCGGTGAGCTGGGCCTTGCGGCCACCCCGATCGAACAGTGAGACACTGAGCTGCTTCTCCAGGTTCTGGATCTGCAGACTCACCGCCGGCTGGGTGACATAGAGGCTGTCGGCGGCCTTCTTGAAGCTGCCCTCGGAGGCAATCGCCCGCAGGATGCGGAGCTGATCAAGGGTGAAGGGCAGATCGGCCATAGACTCGGGGCATTCAGAAACTTTAGGTGGCTCGGTAGGTGGCCTCGGCTCCGGGGTCGGCTCCGGGGCCGGTCGGTGGCGAGAATCCACGCCCCGAGCAGCCCCTAGCCCATGGACCAGACCATCCACCACAGCAGCAGGGTGATGCTGGCGTTGCTGCTGGAGTTTGCCGTGATCCACAGCGGCGGAGCGTCACTGCGGGCCTGGGGGGCAGCCCGGATCG
>JBJTWP010000003.1:0-3344 GCA_046081805.1 Cyanobacteriota bacterium | reverse complement strand
CAGGAGGCGCTGCAGGTGAGCCTGGCGCTGCCGCCCTCCGGCCATGCCGGCTGCAGCCTGGCGGGCCGTCCGGTGAAGTTGCATCTGGTGACGGCGGCGGGTCCGGTCACCTACGCCCTGGAGAACCGGCCGGAGGCGATCTGGCGGGGACGGGCCCTGATCCGCTGCGGCCCGGCCTATGGCCTCGATGGCCAGCTGAACCCCGGCCCGCCGGTGAGCCGGGTGCTGCTGGATGCCCTCGCCAAGGATGGACTGGCCGTGCGACCGGACGGACTGGGGCTGCAGCTGGAGCTGATCCGCCACTTCGGGGAGCCCATGGCGGAACCCCAGGTGGTGGCCCTCAGCCTCAGCAGCGTGGCGCCGGGGCTGGCGCCGTGAGGGTGCTGGGCCCGGCCCTCAGCTGATCGAGAGGTCGGAGTTCACGTAGAAGGTGAAGACGCGGTTGCAGCGCATCTGGCTGTTGTTTGTGGTGGAGGTGGGACAGGCCTGGCCGCTGGGGGGGTTGAGCTGGAGGTTGATCGTGGCCCAGGAACAGTCGGGGGCGACGGTGGTGGTGAAGGCGGCCACGTTGCTCATCACCAGCTCCTGGTTGCCCGGTGCGGCGGCGGAGGTGTAGCCGGGATAGGCCGGCAGGGCGGTGAGGGGAAACGGGGGCGGATTGCCGGGGTTGCCGGCCGTGGCGGCATTGTTGAGGGAGCCGTTGGCATTCACCGGCGGGCCATCGCGGAAGAGGCAGTCGGCGCAGGTGGTGCCGTCCTTGAGGGTGCCGCCGCGGTAGTAGCGGATCAGCGGATGGCGCGGCAACAGGGTGCCGGTGGTGGTGTCCACGTTGGGGAGCACCATCCAGAGATCGATGCCGCTGGCCGGTGTGCTCACGCCCGTGGCCAGGTTGCCGCAGGCCGAGACGGGCGGTGGATTGCAGCTGGTGTCGGGGGCGGTGGTGGCTCGCCGCGGATCGGTGGCGGTGGTGGAGGTGGCCCCGGTACGCAGCTGGCAGGCCTCGGCGAAGTCGGCCCGGATCAGGTCGGCGAAGCGGCGGAAGCGGCGATCCAGGCTGGCCTGGGTGAAGAGATCATCGCTGACGTTCGCCTGCTGCACGGTGAGCCGGGTGATCACGGCCAGGCTGAGGGCTGAGACCACCGCCCCGATCAGCAGCTCGACGAGGGTGAGGCCGCGGGCCAGCGGCAGCTGAGAGCGATGGCGGGCGGGGGCAGCCGCGAGCGATGGCGGGCAGGGCTTGGGGCGGCGCATGGTTTCAGTCCCAGAGGGTGCAGTTGTCGGCCACGTTGCTGCTGGCGGTGTTGATGCCGCCGGTGAGGGAGGCGAAGGCGACGCGAACACAGCGCACGGGGGCGGCGTTGCCGGAGACGATCTTCACGGTGGCCTCGACGCCAGTGGCCACCACGCCGGCCCGCTGGGTGAACACCAGGGTGGTGGCGGCGGCGGGGCGAAAGGTGACGCCGACGTTGAAGTTGAGCGGCATGCTGCTGGTGGGCAGGGTGAAGTTCTGGGGGGCGCAGCGGGCATCACCGGCGCTGACCCGGGCGATTTCGGTGCCAGGGGCCAGGTTGTTGCCGAGATTGGCGAAGGACACCGTGCAGGGGCCGTAGGTGATCGCATTGCCCGCCACCCCCTCAAGCCAGCCCAGCAGTTCCTGGCCGGCGGAGTAGGTCTGCTCGTTGCGGTTGAAGGTGCTGATGCCCACCACCGCCACCGAGGCAAGGGTGAGGGCGGCCACCACGGTCACCAGCAGCTCCGTGAGGGTGAAGGCCCCGGTGGCGGCGAGGTGGGGCTGGCGGCGGGGCATTGAGGTGGGAGGCGGGCTCAGATGCAGAAGTTGGCCATGGTGGGGCGCACGAAGATCTCCCGTGCCACGCGGTTGTTGGTGTCGGTGAAGGTGACCCGCAGGGTCTTGAAGGGCTGGATCTCGGTGGCGCGGGTGAAGATCGGCTGGCCGGTGTCGCCATTGGGGATTGGCACGGCGTTCACGGCGGTCTGGAACGGCGTCATGAAATTGGTGTTGTTGGCGCAGAGCTGATCCACCGCATTGGGCTCGGAGGGGGTGGTGGTGTTGGGGAAGTTGGCGGTGGTGGTGGTCAGATCCATGGCCGGGTAATAAAAGCGATCGTCGCGCCAATCAGCCGTCAGGCAGGGGGCATTGGGAGGGTTGGTGCCCGTGGCGGTGTTCAGCCGGTTGGCGGGCGGCGCCGCCGTGGTGCATTCGCCGGTGCAGCAGGTGTAGCGGCGGGCCAACACCCTGATCTGGCGGATGTTGTCATCAACGAGGCGCTGGGTTTCCACCAGCTGCCGGGTGGCGACCTGGCGGCGGTTGGCGATCTGCAGCAGGGTGACGGAGCTGGCCACGGCGGCCACCACCAGGATCGACACCACCAGGGGTTCCAACAGGGAGAACCCCGGGGCGGCGGCCCGGCGGCGGGACTGGAGCGGCTGGCGGAAGCGGGCCATGGGACACGGGGGCAGGGCCCGGGGATGGGAGGGGCTGGGGAGTCGTCGGAGGCGTGGAGGACGCAGGGGGGGAGGGGCCGTCGTCAGTTGAGGCTGCCGATGTTCTGGCCGGAGGTGGCCCTGGCCATCCAGTCCACACCGGTCCAGCCCACGTACTGGATGTCAGCGGAGCTGGAGGCGCCCACCAGGGCGCTGAGGTTGGCGGAGGAGGAGGGGGGCACGCGGAAGTGGTTCTGGCCGCAGGCATACACCGAGCGGGCCCAGAGGCGGCCGCCATAGTTCCAGCTGTCGTCAACGTAGTAAGCGGCACTTGAAAGGCTGGGAATGGAACCGCAGCCATTCACACGAAAGCCCACCAGACCCCATGGCATGTAGATCCAGGAGCCGGCAATGCGAGCTCGACCGGCAGCGGATGTGGTGGAGGAGTCTGCACCAATGGCGATCACCTGCATGCAGGGGCGGTTGGAAGCCGCAGTATCGAACTCACGGCAGGTGTTGGCTGGTGTTGTGTCGCGACCGAAGATGTTGAAGCGGTCGTATTCCCCCACTGGGTTGAACACATTTTCGGGCACCAAGGTGGTGCAGTTTTCGACTGGGGCATTGGTTTGGCGGAGTGGATTGGTTTCGAGATTGCCACGCCCAGTGGTGCACATCACATTGGAGATGGCGGAACCATTGGTGAGCAGGATCAACGGACCGGCGACTGTGCCAGAGGTTGTGTTCGCCGCAGGAAGCACGTTGCCGATGCCCCGGATGTCCTCACTTCGGTTGTAGTAAAAGGTGATGGCCGCGTCCGTCGTGTCCATCCAGATGCGGTTGCTGGAGACATTGCTGGCGTTGGTGGCTCGAATATCGATGCTTGGACCGAGGCAATGGAA
>JBJTWP010000002.1:0-6956 GCA_046081805.1 Cyanobacteriota bacterium | reverse complement strand
AGGCGGCGGGCCTCTTCCTGGGCCAGCATGATCACCTTGATGGCCTTCTCGGTAAACCGCTCGAACATGGGCGGGGCCTGTTGCGTGTACAGCCAATTTATCAGGGTTGGCCCGGTTGTTGTGACACATGCCGGTAATCTGCGAAACCGACTGCTGTCACTGGAATTCGCTGGCCCTGTTACAACAACTGAAGCCACGCAAATATTCGGTTGTTCGTATCAGGAATGGCCGGCAATCCGTACCTATTCCCTCTCCTCTAACCTGGGCCATTGGATCAGAGCGTCGTCGCCATTGCGGTAGTAACCGCGACGGCGGCCCGCCTCGCGAAAGCCGGCGCGGCCGTAGAGACGGCGGGCGGCCTCGTTTCCGCTGGCCACCTCCAGGGTGGCGCGCTCGGCGCCACGGCGCTGGGCCTCGGCCAACAGAGCCTCCAGCACCCGGCGTCCCAGCCCGTGGCGGCGCTGCTCCGGATCCACCGCCACCAGGGTGATGTGCAGCTCCTCCAGGATCAGCCAGCCGCAGGCCATCGCCAGCAGCTGCTCGGCACGCCAGAGCCCCAGGCCAGGACGTTCGGTCGCCATCAGTTCGGTGCTCCACTGGGGGCGGCTCCACAGCCCCCCCAGGCAGCGCTGGTCGAGCCTCAGACAGTGGTCGATCTCCTCAGGCCTGAGGGGCTGGAGGATGGGGCTCGCCAGGCTGTTGGTGGGTGGCGGCGCTGGGGTTGCTGGTGGGGAGCAGGCCGCGGCGGGAATTCCGTACATTCAGGGGCCAATCCCGTGCCGCCCTCCCATGGTGATCTCCTGTGAGCCCCGGGTGGGCAGCCGGCTGTTTGAGGCGGGGCGCGATGCGGCCAACCCCAACCACAACCTGGCGCCGCTCACCGCCAGCCTCGACAGCGAGGGGCGGCTGGAGATGGGGGGCTGCCGCCTCAGCGAGCTGGCCCGCAGCTACGGCACACCGTTGTATGTGCTCGATGAGGCCACCCTGCGCGGCACCTGCCGGGCCTACCGCGAGGCCCTGGCCGCCCACTACCCGGGTCCATCGCTTGCTCTCTATGCCTCCAAGGCCAACAGCTCCCTGGCGATCACGGCCCTGGTGGCTGCCGAGGGGCTGGGGCTCGATGCGGTGAGCGCCGGCGAACTGCTCACGGCCCTGCAGGGGGGCATGCCGGCCGAGCGGATCGTGCTGCACGGCAACAACAAGTCGCGCGAGGAGCTGGCCCTGGCCGCCGAGCGCGGCGTCACCGTGGTGGCCGACAACTGGCGCGACCTGGAGCTGCTGGCCGGGCTGGCCCCCGGTTTGCGCGAGCCGGTGCGGCTGATGCTGCGCTTCACCCCGGGCATCGAGTGCCACACCCACGAGTACATCCGCACCGGCCACCTCGACAGCAAGTTCGGCTTCGATCCCGACCAGCTCGACACGGTGCTGCGCCAGCTGCAGGGCTGCAGCTGGGCCCGCCTCACCGGTCTGCACGCCCACATCGGCTCCCAGATTTTCGAGCTGCAGCCCCATCGCGATCTGGCCGGCGTGATGGCCGATGCCCTGCAGCTGGCCCGCTGCCTGGGCCATCCCGTGGCCGACCTGAACGTGGGAGGCGGCCTCGGGATCCGCTATGTGGCCAGCGACGATCCGCCGAGCATCGAAACCTGGGTCCGCACGGTGGCTGAGGCCGTGGCCGCGGCCTGCCGGGAGCGGGGGCTGGAGTTGCCGCGGCTGCTGTGCGAACCGGGCCGCTCGCTGGTGGCCACCGCCGGCGTGACCCTCTACGAGCTCGGCAGCCGCAAGGAGATCCCCGGCCTCCGCACCTATCTCTCCGTGGATGGCGGCATGAGCGACAACCCGCGCCCGATCACCTACCAGTCGCAGTACACGGCGCTGCTGGCCGACCGCCCCACGGCCGAGGCCAGCGAAACCGTGACGGTGGCGGGCAAACACTGTGAATCCGGCGATGTGCTGCTGAAGGATCTGCAGTTGCCCCCCGCCAGCAGCGGCGATGTGCTGGTGGTGCTCGCCACCGGGGCCTACAACGCCTCGATGGGTTCCAACTACAACCGCATTCCGCGCCCCGCCGCCGTGCTGGTGGGGGAGGGCCAGGCGGAGCTGGTGCAGCGGCGCGAGCAGCCGGAAGACCTACTGCGCTACGACGTGCTGCCGGCCCGGCTCACTCCGGTACGTTGAAGGGAGGTTGGTTGTTGCGGCATGGGTGGTCTGCGGCTGAACGAGCTGCAGGCCGCCGATCTGAGGCCATCCGCCCTGCCATGGCCCCACCCCCCCCTGCCAGACCTTCCGCTCCTCCACCTCCAGGTGCCTGCCCCGCAGCTGTCGCACCTGCCGCAGCTGCCCTGGTCTGATCTGCGCCTGTTCGACCTGCTGCCGGCCGGGCCACTGCCGTTGCTGCACGGCTCACCCGATCCGGTGCTCGCCCTGGCGGCTGGGGCTCAGCCGATCGACGTGCGCCTGGTGGTGGATCTGCTCTTCGCCACGGGGCTGGGGGTGCTGGTGCTGGGCCGCGTCACGGAAGCCCGCACCCTCTGGCTGCTGCGCGGCTATCTGCTGCTGGTGGCCTTTGCCTGGGCGGTGCAGCGCTACGCCGATCTGCCGCTCACCGCGAAGCTGGTGGACGCGCTGGTGATGGCCTGCAGCCTGGCCCTGGCGGTGCTCTGGCAGGGGGAACTGCGGCGGCTGATGGAGCTGCTGGGCACCGGCCGGTTGGCGGTGCTGTTCGGCCGGCGCAGCGGCGACCAGCTGCTCTCCGGCTCCGTGGCCGTGCTGAGCGAGGCGGCGGGGCGGTTGTCCCAGGCCCGCCGCGGTGCCCTGATCGTGGTGGATGTGGGCAGCGACCTGCGCCCGGAGGACTTTCTCAATCCCGGCATTGCGCTGGATGCCCAGCTGTCGGTGGATCTGCTGCTCAACCTCTTCGCCGCCGACACGCCCCTGCACGACGGGGCCGTGCTGGTGAAGGCCAACCGGATCGTGGCCGCAGGGGTGATTCTCCCCCTGTCGCGCCAGGGGGTGAACCGCTACGGCACCCGCCACCTGGCTGCCCTGGGGATCACGGAGCGGTTCGATCGCTGCCTGGCAATCGTGGTGTCGGAGGAGACGGGCACCCTCTCTCTTGCCAGCCAGGGGCGGCTGGAGCGGCCGATCACCAGCAGCCGACTGCATGATCTGCTGACGGCGGTTCTGGCCAGTGGGCGTAGCGTGGCCAAGGACATGCCGGAGACCCGCGGATGAGTCGCGCCCTCGCGACCACCACAGCCAGCCCGCGCTGTCCGCTGCCAGCCGACCTGGATCCGTTGCGGCTGCCGGCCCATGTGGCCGTAATCATGGATGGCAACGGCCGTTGGGCCAACCGCCGCGGTCTGCCACGGGTGATGGGCCACCGGGAGGGGGTGGAGTCGCTCAAGCGCACCCTGCGCCTGTGCTCCGACTGGGGCATCGGGGCCCTCACCGCCTACGCCTTCTCCACGGAGAACTGGAACCGTCCCAGTGAGGAGGTGGGCTTCCTGATGACCCTGTTCGAGCGGGTGCTGGCCCGGGAACTGGAGGCGCTGGAGCAGGAGCAGGTGCGCATCCGCTTTCTGGGGGATCTGGATCCGCTGCCCGTGGGACTGCGGGAGTTGATCGCCAACGCCACCGCCCGCACGGCGGCCAACACCGGCATCCACTTCAACGTGTGCACCAACTACGGCGGTCGCGCCGAGCTGGTGCGCGCCGCCCGGCGGCTGGCCGAGCAGGCCGCCCGGGGGGAGCTCGATCCGGCCGCGATCGATGAATCCCTGTTCGCGGCCCAGCTGCACACCGTCGGGGAACGGGACCCCGATCTGCTGATCCGCACCAGCGGTGAGCAGCGCATCAGCAATTTCCTGCTCTGGCAGCTGGCCTATGCCGAACTGCACATCACGGACGTGTTCTGGCCCGACTTCGATCAGCGGGCCCTCCATGCCGCCCTGCTCGACTACCAGGGCCGCCAGCGCCGCTTCGGCGGCGTCGATGCCACTGGCGCCTGAGGCGCCCTGGCCGCCGCGTTTGTCTGTTCGCCCGATCGCCTTGACCCTCTCCCCTCCCAGACCCGCCAGCACCACTGCCGCCCCGGCCAACGCCACTGCCGCCCCGGCCACTGCCGCTGCCGCCCCGGCCAACGCCGTGGAGGTGCGCCACGACTGGAGCACGGCCGAGATCCAGGCACTGTTGGAGCTGCCGCTGATGGAGCTGCTATGGCGTGCCCAGAGCGTGCACCGCCAGGCCAACCCCGGCTATCGGGTGCAGCTCGCTTCCCTCCTGAGCGTGAAGACCGGCGGCTGCGAGGAGGACTGCGCCTACTGCCCCCAGTCGATGCACCACAGCAGCGACGTGACCGGGCGGCCGGAGCTGGCGGTGGAGCCGGTGCTGGCGCGGGCCCGCGCGGCGCGGCAGGCGGGGGCCCAGCGCTTCTGCATGGGCTGGGCCTGGCGCGAGATCCGCGACGGGGCGCCCTTTGAGGCAATGCTCGCCATGGTGCGTGGTGTGCGCGAGCTGGGCCTGGAGGCCTGCGTCACCGCCGGCATGCTCACCGATGCCCAGGCCGGGCGCCTGGCCGAGGCGGGTCTCACCGCCTACAACCACAACCTCGACACCAGCCCCGAGCACTACGACCGGATCATCACCACCCGCACCTACCAGGAGCGGCTGGAAACCCTGGAGCGGGTGCGCCGGGCCGGGATCAGCCTCTGCTGCGGCGGCATCATCGGCCTGGGCGAGAGCCTCACCGACCGGGCCTCGCTGCTGCAGGTGCTTGCCTCCATGGACTCCCACCCCGAGAGCGTGCCGATCAACGCCCTGGTGGCGGTGGAGGGCACGCCCCTGGCGGAGCAGCCGCCGCTGGATCCGCTGGAGCTGGTGCGGATGGTGGCCACCGCCCGCATCCTGATGCCCCACAGCCGGGTGCGGCTCAGCGCCGGCCGCGAGGGCATGACGCGCGAGGCCCAGCTGCTCTGCCTGCTGGCCGGCGCCGATTCGATCTTCTACGGCGACACCCTGCTCACCACCGCCAACCCTGAGGTGGAGGCCGACCGGGAGCTGCTGGCCGCGGCGGGGGTGACTCCGTGGGAGGAGCGGCTGCCGGGGCGCCCGGCCTGCGGTTGATGGGGGGCGCACCGGTGCTGGTGGCCGCCTTCTATCGCTTCGCGGACCTGCAGGGGCTGGAGCCACTGCAGCAGGAGCTGCTGGCTGTGGCGGCCGCGGGCGAGGTGCGCGGCACGATTCTGCTGGCCCAGGAGGGCGTGAACGGCACCGTCGCGGGCCCTGAGGCCGGTGTGCAGGCGGTGCTGGCGCGGCTGCGCCAGTGGCCCGGGCTGGAGCGCCTGCAGGCCAGGTTCAGCCAGGCGCCCCGCCAGGCCTTTCACCGGCTCAAGGTGCGGCGCAAGCGCGAGATCGTGACGATGGGCGTGCCGGCTGTGACCCCCTATCTGGCCTCCGAGGTGGGCGCCCCCGTGCCGCCGGCCGCGTGGGACGCGCTGATCCGCGATCCGCACACCCTGGTGATCGACACCCGCAACCGCTACGAGGTGGCGATCGGCAGCTTCGCGGGGGCGATCGATCCGGGCACCGAGAGCTTCCGCGCGTTTCCAGCCTGGGTGGAGCGGGAGCTGCGGCCGCTGGTGGCCGAGCGCCAGCCCCGCGCCATCGCGATGTTCTGCACCGGCGGCATCCGCTGCGAGAAGGCCACGGCCTATCTCCAGCAGCAGGGCTTCGAGGGGGTGCACCACCTCGAGGGCGGCATCCTGCGCTATCTGAAGGAGGTGCCCGAGCAGGGCAGCAGCTGGCGCGGCGAGTGCTTCGTGTTCGATCAGCGGGTGGCGGTGAACCACCGGCTCGAGCCCGGTGAGCACAGCCTCTGCCACGCCTGTGGCCTGCCGCTCTCCCCGGCCGACCGGCAACTGGAGAGCTATGTGGAAGGGGTGAGCTGCCCCCACTGCATCGCACGCTTCAGCGACGCTGATCGGGCGCGCTTCCAGGAACGCCAGCGCCAGATGCAACACGCCCAGCGGCGGGGCGAGCGACACCTCGGTGGCGGCCCGAGCGCCGCGGCTGGCGCCAGCGGTGTCTGATCCCCCGGCGATCCTCTACAGCTTCCGGCGCTGCCCCTACGCCATCCGGGCGCGGTTGGCCCTGGCCGCGGCGGGCCTCACCCCCGGCCGTGATCTGGCGTTGCGGGAGGTGAACCTCAGGGCCAAGCCGCCGGAGCTGCTGGCGGCCTCGGCCAAGGGCACGGTGCCGGTGCTGGTGCTTCCGACTGGGCTGGATGGGCCGGCTTTGGGCCGGGTGCTCGACGAGAGCCTGGCGATCATGCACTGGGCCCTGGAGTGCCGCGATCCCCAGGGCTGGCTTGCGGGCTGGAGGGCCGCCGATCGAGCCGCCCAGGCGGAGCTGATCGCCGAGAACGACGGCCCCTTCAAGCATCACCTCGATCGCTTCAAGTACCCCGACCGCTTCAAGTACCTCGGCCGCTTGCCGGGGTCCGACCGTTTCCCGGGGTCCGGCCGCTTGCCGGGGTCCGGTCGCTCGGCCCCGCCGCCTGGGGCGGCGGCGAGGGGTGGGGACCATCGCCAGCAGGGCCTGGCCATCCTGCGGAGCTGGAACGCGCGCCTGCAGCGGGGGGGATGGCTGCTGGGGTCGCGCCCCTCCCTGGCCGACTGGGCCCTGCTGCCCTTCGTGCGCCAGTTCCGTCTGGCCGATCCCGGGGGATTCGATGCCGAGCCCGCCCTGGAATGCCTCCAGCGGTGGCTGGCGCGGTTTGCCGCTGGTTCTGAGCTGGCGGCGGTGCTGGCCCCGCCCTGGGCGGAGCGCAGCCCCTGGCGCTCCCCCGGCTGGCTTTATCACCTGGCCCTGCGGGGGGAGTGGCAGCAGGCCCGGGCCGCAGGGGAGTACCTCCGTTCCACCCGGGGGCGCTCCCTGGAGGAGGTGGGCTACATCCA
>JBJTWP010000001.1:0-7471 GCA_046081805.1 Cyanobacteriota bacterium | reverse complement strand
TCGCCCAGCTCCAGCTTCAGCGTGCCGATTTCAAACCAGCACCAGGCGAAGCCGGGTTCCAGGTCGGCGCAGCGGCACTGGGCCTCGATCGCCTCCTGCTTGCGACCCATCCTGGCCAGCGCCCGGCCCAGGATGTGGTGGACATAGGGAAAGGCCGGCAGCAGCGCGGCTGCCTTGGTGGCCAGTCGAACAGCCTGGTGGTGATCAGCCAGTTCCAAACACGCCTTGGCGGCCAGATACACCACCTGGCCCTGCTGGGGGCTGCCGTGGGGCATGCGTGGCAAGTGTTCCAGCATCACCTCGCGCAGGGCGGGCCAGTCAGCCTGCTGCTCCAGCAGACTGCCCAGGGCCACCAGCAGGGCGCCATCCCCCGGCATGGCCTGCAACCCCTGCAGCAAGGTGTGCTTCTGCATCCCCATCAGCCGTTGCGTCTGATCTTCATCGATTGGTTCTCTGCGGACCTCTGTTGATGCCGAAACCAACAAACCATTGGATCTATGCCTTGCCGGGCACCCACCTGGGAGGACTGCGCTCCGCCGGCGCGCCCGCCCTTGATGCCCTGGCCTCGCTGACGGGTGATCACCGCGACCCGCTGGCGGATGAGGAGTCGGCTCTCTGGCGCGGCTGGATTCTCTACGGACCCCCGGATCAGGCCCTGGCAGAACTCTGCCGCGTCTCTGATCAGCAGCCGCAGGGCGAGGCCCTGGCCACCTGGAGAGACCAACTGACGGTGGCGGCCCAGGTCAAACGCCGCTGGCGGGACCAGGTCACGCTGGTTCATCTGGATGACGTGAATGCCAGCGGGGATCCGTCGTTTGCCATGGCCTACCTCAAGCGTGAGCTGCCGGAATTGGAGTTGGAGGCCCGGCTGCAGCGGCCAGCCGGGGGCCAGCTTCCCGACGAACTCACCCGCATGGCAGCGCTGAGCCTGATGCAGGGCGATCCGGGGCTGTTGCAGGCCTATCTCGATCTGGAGAACTGGGCCGACCATCCCAGCCCGCCAGGGCAGCGGGCCCTGTGGCGCACCGCTCCATCCCATGCCCTGATCCTCACGGCCCTGGCGACAGCCAGCGTCCGGGGCCAGGCGGTCGGGCGGGATCAGCGCAGGATCAACGAACTCACCGCTGATCTGCGGCGTCTCCGCGACGAACAGCTGCTGCTCCATCACACCGTGCAGCAGTTGGAAGCCGAGTTGGAGCACTACGTCAGTGAACATCTTGCTCTGAATGCCATCGCAAGCCAGGTTGAGGACCAACTCCTCCGGGCCAGGCGGTTGTTTCTGCCCTGAATCCCTCCCCCTCCAGCCAACACCATCCCATGACGCTCCCAGCCCCATCCTCCGCTGGCCTGTGGCTTGATCTCGAGACGCTGCTGGACCTACCCCTGGAGCCCCAATCCCTGGCGGTGGTGTGGCAGGAAATTCTGCAGCAGCAACACTGGGGCACCTCGCCGGCTGAGCAGCTCATCAGGCAACGCCTGGTGGACGCGCTGCAGAACCTTGATCTGGAGCGCGCGATTGCCCGCTGCGAACAGGGGGAGTGGAGCACAGGCCTGAGCAAGCTTGAGGCCCATCTACGCCATGATCGACTCGATGAATCCCTGGCACAACGACTGGTAATTCTGTTGCCAATGTTGCATTTCCAACTGGTTGAACTGGCTGAACAGTCACCTTCCCGCTGCCCATTTGATGAGTCCGAGCGGGCTGAACTGCTCTGGACATGCTCCATCTGGCTCAAGCGACTTGATGCCTTCTCCATGGAGCATCCTGGCTGTCTTGCGCAGTCTGAGCGCATGGCAGTCATTCACGAGCATATTTATCGTTATGGGGCGCTGGTCTGGATGCAACGCGAAAGCACCCTGGCCTGCACGAGAAGTCTGACGCTGTTGCTGGATCTCAGCGCCATCAACCCCCTGGCCATCCCATGGGCCATGCCGGCCTGCATCCAGAGAATGCAGCAGGAATTGGAAACACTGGAAGCCCTGGTGACCACGCTTCAGCCATCACCAGAGCTGTTGACCCATGTCGAACGACTGATCGGAGTTGCCAAACGCCTGGAGGAGATGTTCCCCGCTGCGCCGCCAGCCCCTGAGCTGAGGCTTCAGCAACAGCTGGTTGACGTCAGGGCCTGCCTGGATGTGTGGGGTCAACTCAGGCTGCCCTGAAGCCCCCGGCGGCACTGGGTCAGGCGCTCCACCAGGGCCTGGCGCAGGGCCTGATTCAACCCATCGGCCGTGAGGCCACAACGCATGGCCTGCTGAAAGGCGAGGGCCGCCTGCTGCTGGCGGATCACCCCCTCCAGGCCAGCGGGCACCTCCTCCAGCAACACGAGGCCTGTGCGGATCCAATGCTCCCTGTCCTCCTCCTGAATGGGCACGGCCATGGCCTGACGGAGCAAAGCCCTATCTTGAATGGGACCGGTGCTATCAGCTGCGACAGGTTGGTGCCATCTTCCCGGACTGGTCCGGGCCACCGGTGCAGGTCCGGGCCACCGAATTCAGGTCTGCCCAATACCCACGGCAATCGGCACCAGCCGTGCCCTGATGTCATGCCGAGATGCCGTGCCCTGATGGCAGCCGCTTCAGGGGCGCTCCCGCGGGTCCGGCAGGCTGGCCTGGCCTGGCCGGCGCTGATGATTGTGTAGCAACGATGGCATCGAACGGCCCCGGCGGCTCGGTTAGCTGAATTCACTGCTGTGGGTCTACGCCTACCATGCCCTCCACTGCCCGCCTCGGTGCGATCCAGACAATCCTGGAACGGCGCGGCATTGCCGTTGAACCACCCGCCTCCCTGGAGGCGATCTGGGCCAAGGATGTCTTCGGCCTCACCCAGATGAAGTCGGCACTGCCCAAGGCGGTGTTCAAATCCGTGCAGCGCACCATCACCGCTGGCGGCAAGCTCGACACCTCCGTAGCCGACGTGGTGGCCCAGGCCATGAAGGACTGGGCGACAAGCCGCGGGGCCCTGTACTACGCCCACGTCTTCTACCCGCTCACCAACCTCACCGCCGAGAAGCACGACGGCTTCATCGCACCCCAGGGCGACGGCACGGTGATCAGCGAGTTCACCGGCAAGCTGCTGGTGCAGGGTGAGCCCGACGGCTCGTCGTTTCCCAACGGTGGCATCCGCTCCACCTTTGAGGCTCGGGGCTACACCGCCTGGGATGTCACCAGCCCGGCCTTCCTGATGGAGACCCCCAACGGTGTCACGCTGTGCATCCCCACGGTGTTCGTGAGCTGGACGGGGGAGGCCCTCGACAAGAAGACGCCGCTGCTGCGCTCCAATGCGGCGATGAACAAGCAGGCTCAACGGTTGCTGCGGCTGCTGGGTGAAACCGAGATCGCACCGGTGAATTCCAGCTGCGGCGCCGAGCAGGAGTATTTCCTGGTGGATGCGGCCTTCACGGCCCTCAGGCCCGACCTGCAGCTCGCTGGCCGCACCCTCTTCGGAGCGGCACCCGCCAAGGGCCAGCAGTTCGACGACCACTACTTCGGGGCGATTCCGGAGCGGGTGCAGGTGTTCATGCAGGACGTGGAGCAGCAGCTCTACCGGCTTGGCATCCCCGCCAAGACCCGCCACAACGAGGTGGCTCCAGGCCAGTTCGAGATCGCGCCCTTCTTCGAGCCGGCCAACGTGGCCACCGATCACCAGCAGCTGCTGATGACCGTGCTCAAGAGCACGGCCAAACACCACGGCTTCACCTGCCTGTTGCATGAGAAACCGTTCGCCGGCGTCAACGGCAGCGGCAAACACGTGAACTGGTCGATCGGCAACGCCACCCAGGGAAACCTGCTCGATCCCGGCAGCACGCCCCATGACAACCTCCAGTTTCTGCTGTTCTGCGGTGCCGTCATCCGCGGTGTTCACTGCTATGGGCCCCTGATGCGGGCCGCCATCGCCACCGCCAGCAACGATCACCGCCTCGGCGCCAACGAGGCTCCCCCGGCGATCATCTCGGTGTATCTCGGCAGCCAGCTTGAGGATGTGTACAACCAGATCCGCAGCGGCAAGCTGGAGGGCTCGGCCAAGGCAGCCCTGATGTCGCTCGGAGTGGAAACCCTGCCCGACCTGAACAAGGATCCAGGCGATCGCAACCGCACCTCACCCTTCGCCTTCACCGGCAACCGCTTTGAGTTCCGGGCCGTGGGCTCAGGTCAGTCGGTGGCCGGGCCGCTTGTGGTGCTCAACACGATCATGGCCGATTCCATCCAGTGGATCGCTGACCAGCTGGAGGCCGAACTCACCAGCGGCGCCCCGCTGGAGGAGGCCGCATTCACCGTGCTCAAGCGCACCATGGACGCCCATGCGGCGGTGGTGTTCGGCGGCGATGGCTATTCGGCGGAGTGGCATCGCATCGCGGTGGAGGAGCGCGGCCTGGAAAATCTGCGGACCAGTGCGGATGCCCTGCCGGTGCTGCAGCGCCCCGAGGTGCGCGAGCTGTTCGCGCGCACCGGCGTGCTCAGCCCAGTCGAGCTGGAGAGCAGGTTTGAGGTGTATGCCGAGCAGTACATCTTGGCCATTGACGTGGAAGCCAAGCTAGTGCTGCGCCTGGCGCGCACCCAGATCTATCCGGTGGTGATGGAATTCCTGGAGCGACTCACCCGCTCCCTGCGCGATCAGCAGGAACTGGGTCTGCCTCCGGATCGCACCTTCGCCAGTCAGGTGGCCAGCCTCAACCAACAACTGATCAGCCAATGCGGTGAGCTGGAGCAGGCCATCGGCCAGCCTCCCCACGGGGTTCACGCCCACCTGCGGCACTGCGCCGACACCCTGCTCCCCCTGATGGGCGCGATCCGCTCGGCTGTCGACGGTCTGGAAGTGATCGTTGACGACTCGCTCTGGCCCCTGCCCACCTACCAGGAGATGCTGTTTGTGCGCTGATTGGGTCCTGAGCGTGGATTCGTACGCCGATTGGGTCCTGATCGTGCGCAGGTTCATGCACTGATCCGGTGCGGGCGTCGGTGGGGATCTAGGCCCCACCTGCGGGCCAGAGCAACCGCAGTCCCAGCTGCAGCTCCCGCCCGCGCATCTCCATCAGCCCCCAGCGCACCTGCCATGGTGCCATCCAGAAGAGCTGCACCATGGCACCCAGCAGTTGGGGAAGCGTGAGTGTGTTGGCCAGAAAGCCATACCAGAGCGGATTCGGCAGGGCGAAGAATGTGGCGAAGAACGCCCGCAGCTGCGCCTCTGAAAAACGCATCAGTTTCTCCAGGCCAAACTGGTAGAGGGCATGCTTGCGCCGCAGCGCTGGCGACCACAGGGCCTGCCAACCGGCCTGCGCCAAGGCAGCGGATCCAGCCGAGGCATCCGCCATGGCGGCGGCCAGCGCCCCGGCCACGGTCGGGGCCCGGCGCAACAGCCCGCCCACCAGGTAGCCCGAGGCCGGATGCACCATCGACGCCGCCCCGCCGAAGCCCAGCACGGGCTGGCGCAGATCCGGCAGCGGCAGGTTCATCGGGAACAGGCAGAACTCCTCATGCTCCACCTCCAGCACCGCCACGCCCCGATGGGCCAGGCGCTGCTCCAGCCGCTGTTTCAGCTGGCCATAGGGCACCGGTGGCGCCAGGGCGAGGGAGGTCTCCTCCAGGAAGAACAGCCCATCTCCCAGATCCATCGCGTAGAGAAAGGTGGGCGGTTGCTGGCGCTCCTCATCGCTGAGGTGATCGGTGCGGAAGTCCATCAGCACAAACTGGCCGGGATCCACCGGCGGTGCGGAACAACGGCCCACCAGGCCATAGGCCGCCTGGCCCGCCACCGGACCTTCGTCGGGCCGACGCACCAGCACCGGCGTGTGACCGGTGGCATCCACCACCAGGCGGGCGCGATGGCGGATGGCGTCACTGGTGGTGAGCTCACTCCAGGCTCCCTGCTCCACAAGCTCCAGCTGGGCGGCCAGGCCCTGGCGCAGCTCGACGCCGCCGCGCTCGCAGGCGTCAAGCCAGTGCTGCTGCAGGGCCTGACGATCGAACAGGCCGTAATCGCGTTGGTGGGGCGTTGGGGTGTTGGCCCCAGCCGCTGGCTCGCGCGCCCCCTGGCCGAAAAAGCTCACGGTGTCGCTCCAGCGGTGCTCCAGCAGGTGCGCCAGACCGAGGGCCTCCACTTCTTCGGCCCAGATGCCGTAGGTGTTGGGCCATCGGGCCCTGGGATCATGCGGTAGGAGCAGGGCCACTCGCAGCTGCTCGTCGGCCAGGGCCGCGGCCAGGCACAGTGCCGCCGGCCCTCCCCCCAGCACCAGGACATCCACTGCCGCCATCATGCCCCTGCGGTGAGCCACCATGCTGCACGACTGGCCCGGGTCGTCAGGGCTCCGGCCCGGTGGGGGCTGTTGGGTCCACCAGGGCCGCCTCGACGACGCTGTCCTCCTCGGAGGCCGGCGGTACCAGCACCACCTCCGCCAGGTGATCGCCACCATCGAGCTTCTGCAGGCGCACGCCCGTGGCCGCCCGCGACTGCTGGGGCACCGCATCGGCCCTGGTGCGCACGATCACGCCCCGCTCGCTCACCAGCAGCAGTTCCGCCCCGGTGCCCAGCACCTTAAGCCCCAACAGGGCATCGCTCTCGCGGCGGAACTTCATCGCCCGCAGGCCCATGCCGGCGCGCTTCTGCAGCCGGAACTGATCCACCGGCACCCGCTTGCCCAGGCCGCTGGCCGTGGCCACCAACACCCAGGGGCCGTCGCCCGGCGTCGCCTCCTCGCCGTCGCTCTCCTCGGCCCCATCCTCGTCAGCGGCACGGCTGGCCACCCGGTCGGCCAGCTCGGCGGGCAACACATCCATGCACACCAGCTGGTCGCCGTCGCGGAGGGTCATGGCGCGCACGCCGCGGGCCGTGCGGCCCAGGGGGCGCAGCTCCTCATCGCTGAGCCGGAAGTGGATCGTCATGCCGTTGCGGGAGCCGATCAGGATGCTGTCGCCGGGCAGGGCCAACCGCACCCAGGTGAGGGCGTCGCCCTCCACCAGATCAATGGCGATCAGACCGTTGGAGCGGATGTGGGCGAAGGCCGACAGCCGGGTGCGCTTGATGTAGCCACCGCTGGTGAGCATCACCAGCACGCCGTCGTCGGTGAATTCACTCACCGCCAGCAGCGAGGTGATCTGCTCCTCCCGGGGAATCGGCAGCAGCTGCACGATTGGGGTGCCCTTGGCCGCGCGGCTGCAGAGCGGCACCCGGTAGGCGGGCACGGTGTACACCACACCGCGATCACTGAACAGCAGCAGGTGGTCGTGGTCGTTGCAGCTGATGAACAGCTTCACGGCCTCTTCGCCCTGGCTGCGGGTGCCGGCCTTGCCGCGGGTGCCGCGGCTGGTGGCCTCGAATTCGTTCACCGGCATCCGCTTGAGGTAGCCGTTCTCGGTGAGCAGCACCACCGAGCGCTCGTTGGCGATCAGGTCGATGTCCTCGAGGCCGCCCTCGAGGTCGAGGATCTCGGTGCGGCGGGGGGAGTCGTAGCGGCTGCGGATCGCCTGCAGCTCC